>SPCL01000072.1 GCA_004525335.1 Thermodesulfobacteriales bacterium | reverse complement strand
CCTGTCTTTCGAATCAATTCATCGAGATAAGGAGGAGTGATAAAAGACTGCTGTCCGATGTCCTGGTTTCCCCAGATGGTTTTTCGCATCAACCGGTTAGCGGGACTATCCAACTGATGCAATTCCGAGTAATCTATGCTCTCTTTCTGTTTCATTTACCCGCTCCTTCTAAAGAATAATTCTTGTCAAGAAAAGTTTTCTCTCCAAATGCCTCAAATGATAAGACATGTTTCTATTTTTATTATTTTCAATTTATAACTCCATTTTATGCATAAACCTTTTCTAGCCTAACTATCTCACAAAAAACAATCTCTTGTCAATCAAAATTTCCTCTACAAATGCCCATTCTCCTAGAAAGTGAGTGTAAGCTTCCCATTTAAGTAGACAATTCTAAAGTAGAATTTTGGATGCCTTTTCCCTAAAGAGTGTTGGCGGCAGCCCTCCGAGCGACTCATGGGGACGCTGTTCATTATAACTTGACCTTCCCCCCTATAATAAGTCCATAAGTTAAGATAGATTGTTGACAGGAAACCCTATATACATGAGGTCATTATAATGGGCAGGAAACGTTCACATTCTTCATTATTCCAACTTAAACCGAGCTTGATAAAAAAGGGGTGCAGTACAAAAAAAATGAATCTTCTTTGTATGAAAACCCATCTATAATAAGCGTGAGAAACTCAAAAACTTATAAACATATTATGCTTCTATTTGTAATTCTTGTTCTTCCTCTTTTACTAGTAAAGTTTAGTTTTGCTCAAGAAGAGGTTGAAGAGGGTCCAATCTTGATATCAAAGCTTAGCATCGACACACCTGATGGTTCTGTAATAGAGCAGTTTATGGAAACAAAAGATTTTTCTATCGATGAGAAAAATTATTCTGAAGCAGATGAAACAGAATTTGTTTATACGAATTCAGATGAGCTGGAAATTAAGACTGAGAAATTAAGGAAAGAAGATATTCTCAGAGCAGTGCCTAGTATTTCTACCGAAGATAATAAAACGTTGGGTCTTTTCATCCCACCATTTGCATACTTCGCTAAAAAATTCTAATTTCAGGAATTTGATAGAAAAGATTATAAAGATTATTTAGTGAGAAGAGGTGATATATTTGCAGAACTTACCACAAGACTATAATAATTAAGATTACAGCAGCGCCAATAGCCATAAGAGTAGCATAGCTTCTTATAACACCCGTCTGAGCAGTTTGCAAAGTAAGAGCGGTATCTTTAAGTGCAGCAGCAACTCCATTTACAGCGCCGTCAATAATGTTCTGATCAAACCTATAGGCCTGATTACATAAGTAGGAAAACGGTTGCACAAATATATAGTCGTATAGCTCATCTACATACCATTTGTTCTTAGAAGCCTTGTAGAGTGGCTCTATATCCTTAGCAATCTTAGCCGGAGCAGAGGGCTTAAAGGAATAGAGATAAAAGGCAATTATTATGCCCAGAGCAGCGCCGCCGATTGAAAACCCGACCAGGGCCCAATGACCGAATAAATGATGTCCTACTTCCTTAGC
The DNA here is from genome assembly GCA_004525335.1 of Thermodesulfobacteriales bacterium. Taxonomy (GTDB): domain Bacteria; phylum Desulfobacterota_D; class UBA1144; order Nemesobacterales; family UBA2774; genus CR02bin9. The sequence goes on along the minus strand of SPCL01000072.1, from coordinate 8,545 downwards.
ATTATCAATTAGGATTGCCGGTGAGAGATAATGTTCAAATAAATTAGTATCATGAAGTCCTACCACCTTTCCCATAAAATCGGGAACACCTATATAGCCTCCAAGTATTGAAAGTACTGCTAATACGATAAGAGGGATTGTCATTGAATACGGTGATTCATGAATATATCGCTTAATACTTTCCGGCACTCTGGATTTTCCTTCAAATGTTAATAAATAGAGCCTCAGCATATATAGCGCAGTTAGAACAACCGTAATAAGCGCTATGATCCAGTGAATTGTATATCCTCTGTCATATAATGCAGCAAGAATCTCATCTTTACTGAAGAAGCCTGATAAAAATGGAACACCTGCAATTGCCAGAGTTCCAATTAAAAATGTAATCGCAGTGATAGGAATTTTCTTTCTGAGCCCGCCCATTTTTCTTATATCCTGCTCATCAGACATGGCATGAATTACGCTTCCTGAGCCAAGGAACAGGAGAGCTTTAAAAAATGCGTGTGTCACAAGATGAAATAAGCCGGCGGCATAAGCTCCCACACCTATTGCCATAAACATATAACCCAGCTGACTCACTGTAGAATAGGCCAGGACTTTTTTAATATCGTTTTGTGTTATTGCGATAGTAGCTGCCAGTATTGCAGTAAAGGCCGCGATTGAGACGACTACCATCTGCGCTGTTGGCGATTGCGAGTAGAACACGTTACACCTGGCCATCATATATGCACCTGCTGTTACCATCGTAGCCGCATGTATAAGGGCGCTCACTGGCGTTGGGCCAGCCATAGCGTCAGGCAGCCAAACAAAAAGAGGAAATTGAGCTGATTTACCCACAGCGCCAACAAAAAGTAAAAGCCCAATTGCTGTTATCGTTACCGCCGGCACTGCGCTCATAAAGGCAGGATCTAAAGCTTTTCCAAAAACATCCTGGTAATTGACCGAGCCGAATATAAAGAAGATAAAAAATATGCCTAATATAAAACCGAAATCCCCTATCCTGTTTACAACAAACGCTTTTCTGCCAGCATAGGCTTTTTCGGTATCTTGGTACCAGAAACCGATCAAAAGAAAAGAGGCTAGCCCGACCCCTTCCCAACCTACGAACATGAGCGGAAAATTGTTTCCTAGCACAAGTATGAGCATAAAGAAAACAAAAATGTTTAGATATGTGAAGTATTTAGCAAAACCCTTATCATGATGCATATAGCCAATAGAGTAGATATGAATTAGGAAGCCGATCCATGTAATCACAAGAGCCATAACGCTTGAGAGGGTATCAAACATCAATTCAAAGCTGACGGTGAAATCCCCAGAAGGAATCCATACAAATAGTTCTTGTATAATCTGTCTTTGAGAGGGCTCTAAGGATAGAAGTTGAACGAAGAAATATGTAGATAGTAATGCTGAGAGTAATACTGCACCTGAGGCTATGATGCCGGAAATATTGTGTTCTGTGTGTTCATCCCCGTTACATTTCTTTTTCCAGAACCCGGATGCGAATAGAAGCCCGTTTAAAATGGCTCCAATCATCGGAAATAAAATTATCCATACAATCATTTCAAATTATCCCTTAAGAAGCTTTAAGATGTCGATATCAAGACTTTCTCTATGTGAGTATATAGACACTAAGAGCGCCAATCCCACAGCCACTTCAGCGGCCGCTACTGTGATAGTCATAATCATAAATACATGCCCTGTCATATCCCCCAGAGCGTTAGAGAACGCAACGAAAGCCAAGTTTGCCGCGTTGAGCATTAATTCAAGTGACATTAGTACTATTATCAAATTTTTTCTGACGATAACGCCGTATGCGCCTATTACAAAAAGAATCGCGCTTAAAACGAGATAATGTTCAATTCCTATATTCAACTCAGTTCGCCCTCTTTTTAGCTATTACAACCACGCCAATGATTGCAACAAGTATTAATATGGAAGTCAGCTCAAACGGCAGCAAATAGTCAGTAAATAGGCTCATACCAACCCCCTGCACAGTACCAAAACCTTCTATATCTGATGTGCTAGTGTTGCTCAAATATAGACCCTTTTTAAAACCCAGGCTAGCAAAATAGCCTACGAAGAGAAGAATTACTAAGAGTGCACTCACTTTAAAGCCTAAGTGTTTTGATTCAAACTTTAAAGCATCAGGTTTTAAGTTTAAAAACATAACGGTAAATAGGAAAAGGATCATAATAGCGCCTGCGTATACGAGAATCTGTATAACAGCCACGAAGTGGGCTAGTAGGAGCACAAATAGCACTGCAGTTGAGAATAATGTGAGGACTAAAGATAGCGCGCTAGATACGGGGTTTTTAAAAGTAATCACCATAAGCGCACCGGCCAAAGCAAGCGCTGCAAATACATAAAACACTACAGTTTCCAAGCTTGTAAATGTCCTCCTGGTAGAGTAATAATCCTTAGGGCTAGAAGTATATTTGGAATGAAAAGATAGTCAAACATTTGGGAGATTTTTGGGGGATGGAGGGCGGAGGATGCGGGATACATGATGCAGGATTAAAAGATTAGATTCTGAATATTCTGGTTTTAGGAATTAACTAGCCTAATTAGAAGCATTTGTAGTTTTAGTTAAGGGCGTACGATTCTTCACTTGATCAGAATAGTAGTTCAGGGTTACAGATAAAAGAGGTTTTATTATCGGCTTGTAGTTACGCCTACTCTGTCGCAGAATTTTATGACCGGACAGATTGAGCATTTGGGGGAAATCGGGCGGCAGAGGTGCTGACCGAAAGACACCAACAAGTTGTTATAGTCGATCCAGTACTCCTTAGGGAGTTTTTTTCTAAGAGCGGTTTCAGTTTCGTCAGGGGTTTTAGTCTTTATATATCCAAAACGGTTTGATATTCTGTGCACATGGGTGTCAACACAAATCCCGGGCTTACCATATCCAAGAGTCACTACCAGGTTAGCAGTTTTGCGCCCTACTCCTTTAAATTTTAAAAGCTCATCTATGTCGTCTGGAACTATAAAATCGTATTTCGTAATCAGACCCTTGCAAATCTCATGAATGTTCTTAGCTTTGGTTTTATAAAACCCTACGGGATATATCGCTTCTATAATCTGTTTTTCAGAAAGCTTTAGCATATCAGCTGGGTTATCTGCAAGCTTGAAGAGGCGTCTTGATGCAACTGCAGTTGTTTCGTCTTTAGTACGAAGGCTCAAAACAGTTGAGATTAAAACCTTAAAGGGGTCTTTCGAAGATTCAGCAACAAGTGTAACAATAGGAACATCCCATTTGGGTGTTTCTTTTGCTAAGATTTTGACTATTTTATGGATATAGTCGGCTTTCATATGTAGGTCCGGGATTCAAGATACATGATAAAGGATACATGATGCAGGAAAAACAAATATATAAATCCCCCTTTTTCTAAGGGGGAAGAAAAAAAGCAAAATTGGGAATAAAAAAAGGGAGCCTAGGCTCCCTTTTTGTTTAGTCACAACATTATAGTTGCGAATCTTGTGCTTATTGATGCTTACAATTTAGTGGTTGTAAACATCCATAAGGCTCCTAAGCACTGGAGCCGATTTTGACCTTTTGATTCTCTCAAGCGCTTTCTTTTCTATCTGTCTAATTCTTTCTCTTGTTAGTTTGAATTTCTTGCCAATCTCATCAAGCGTATAAGCCGACTCATAACCGATTCCAAATCTCATCTTCACAACATCCCTCTCACGCTCAGTTAACCTGAGAAGAGCTGTGTCTATATTTCCGGGAATCGAAATCTCAGCTATTATGCTGTCCACAACCAGTGAGCTTGAGTCTTCAACGTAATCTAAATAAGTAGCTTTTTCACCGTCATATACAGGAGTATCTAAACGGACTACCCTATTGCCGCTTGACTCAAGAATTCTCTTCACATTCTCAACACTCATCTGTGCCTTTTCAGCTATTTCTTCGGGTATAGGCTCTCTTTTATTTTGTTCCGTGAGCACGCGCTTTACATGCCGAACCTTACCGGCTTTTTCCAATAGATAGGCAGGCATTTTCACAGTGCGGGTCTGATTAAACACCCCTCTCGTCATAGCCTGATTAATCCACCAACAGGCGTATGTCGAAAATCTGAATCCCTTGGAGTAATCAAATCTCTCAACGGCTTTGATAAGCCCAAGATTTCCTTCCTGGATAAGATCCAGAAACGGAATCCCTCTGCCGGCATATCTCTTTGCCATGCTTGCAACAAGTCTAAGGTTAGATTTAACAAAGCGATTTCTAAGCTGAACGCCTTTTTTTATTGTTGCTTTATATACATGCATCAGCATCCTAAGACGAGCTTTTGCTTTGATATCCTGAAGCTCCTTAATTTTCTTGGAGGAGCGCTCATCAAGCTCTAAAATTGCATTTACCTGAGACTCGAGACTTTCAGGGTCTTCTTCGAGTCTGCAGCCTAAAGCATTTTCAAGAACTTTCTTTATATCTTTCGCCTTAGTCTCACAGCTTTTTATTTTAGCCGCTACCAGAGACTCCTCCTGAGGAGTTAACAATGGCTCAGTGCTTACTTCCTGGAAATAAGCGTTGATTAAGCGGAGGTCATGATTGGTAATATCAATTTCTTTCTCTGGTTTCCTCTTTTTTAATGTAACTTGCTCATTATCTAAAGTTTCTCCATCTAAACTCTCTTCTGCATCATCATAATCTTCGATCTCTTCATACTCTTGATTTACGAACCCTTCTGTTATGGGCTCAATAACATGAGTTTCGACCTGCTCATTATCGTAACTATCAAATGCTTGACTATACTCTGGGTTTTTTAGCATTTTGCCTCTCCTTCTAAATTACCTCTCCTTCTAAATTAGATGTAATATTGCGTATATTCGATGCATCTACGAAATATTGATGTTATAGATATAAACTAATAAGGTTAAGATTTGGTTTCAGATTTAAGTAAAAAACTTAAAAAAAGATCCTCAGCCAAACAATTTACAATGATATAGATAAGTTAGGAGTGGATTAAATTTGTTCAATTCCATGAAATAATAGGAAATACTACCGGAAAGAGTTAATTTGGTATGAAAAACTTACTTATTGAAGGGTAGATTGATCATTTTCACCCGAAGCTTGGGATCTAATTCCCTCCCATTTTTGAAATAATATCCTTAGGAAAGTAGAAGCTTCTTGAAGTTCTCCCTCTTCTAATTTATGGAGGAATTGCCATATTTCATCGACCGACTTCTCATTATTCAATGTGCTAATATGCATAAAAGAGCATATATCTCCGTAATTGAGAACTATAAAGCCGGAATTTTCAAACCCGGAAAACCATGTTTGCAGATCACTTAAACTCTGACTCATAACACTTAAATTATTGGCAAATAAAGATTGCAGCTTTTTCTCTTCATGCTTTTCAAGGCAGCCTGACAGAATCTGTAATGCTTGCTTTATTCTATCAAGAGCAGTATCTATACTAGTATCGTAATGTATCGCATTAAAGCCCCAGTGTGTATAAAGTGATTTTCGCTCCTCTTCACTGAACAGGACAAACCAATCGATAGGGATGATATTTTCAGAATGTGCAGTATTGGATTTGGAATACATAGGGGCTACAAAATATTTGCCTTCTTCATTTTTCATAAAGTAGCAGTCTTCTATTTCTTTTTCATCTATGCCTAAATGTTTAGAAAGGGCATTCCTAAAGGCTTCATATTCATTGCCAAACCAAACCCCCAGTGGAGATGTGGGTCCTCCCCAATATTTTTCATAAAACTCCGCGTATTCTTTCCAGTAATTGCTCTTACTCCCAAAACTTTCTATGGGTTCATATATAAGAATGCTGCTTATAGCCATAGTTAAGTAATAAACCAAAGACGATCTAAAATCAATCCTGAGATTAATTAGCAAAGAAATATATCGTTATTGCTATTTAGAGAGAGTTTCTTAGTTACTAATTGATTTCCCCAAAGTTTGACAAGGGCTTTAGAACCCGCGTAATATCTTCTTATGAGCTATATTTCACTAGAGGATATTATTAAAGAAGCTAATAAAAGAAAAATCAGTCTTGGGGAAGATCCCGAAAAGACAATTAAGCTTTCTGCAAAGTTAGGTCTAATCCCAAAACCGAAAAGAAGGAGGTCTAAGGTTGCCGGGGAGACTAAAACCACATTATTCTTTCCAGAAAAAACAATAGACAAACTTGCTCAAATCAAATCTCTTAAATCTGAGGGGCTTAGTACTGATGAAATTAGAGACAGTTTTGCGCTTCAATATGTACAGGGAGCTTTAAAAGACCTTCTCGATAATGCCGATGGAGACAAAGTACAAGAGCTTGCGCATATAATCACAAGCGAAAAAGAGCTTGAATCTATAGTGGAAGCACCTTTGGTTTACTTAATTGAGGGGATGTCCCCTGATGAGTCTAAAAAACTCCTAACCCTTTTCTGCGGAGTCGGATTTTATGCGTTGATAGAAGCCCAGAAAGCGCTTGAAGAGTTTAATGTGAACGATGCCAGGAAAGCTCTATTTAAAGCCATCTTTTACAACTCCATAGCTGTATTAAGAATGGCGCGCACAACAGGTGATACTAAGCTTGAAGCCACTGCTGCGGAGTTATATGAAAAGGCTGTCATTCAGCCAATAGGCAAAGCCAGTGAGCGGGTTAGAAAAGAATTCACAAATTCATTTGGCCAGTATCTAAAAGATAAAGGTCTTACAGATGAGGAAACAACTTAAAGCTTATCTAAAATGTGATAGAGTGATGTTGTCGAAATTTAAAAAAACACTTTCATTCATATTAATAACAGCTCTATCCGTTAATTTTCTTCTTTATTCTTCTAAGAGTTATTCTCCCCCCCAAAGCCGAATCGATCTCGTATTCAATTGTAAATTGTCCTTCACATGAAACCCCGCACCACACAACCAATTTTGTTCAACTTATAACAGGCACTCAAGGCGAGAACGGTTCTGAAAAAGAGTGTTTTTGCTATAGCTGCTGTACTCAAAGAGCATCATCTGTTGTTACGTTATCCACAGTTACATTAACATTAGAAAGACATTCAACCTTTATAGTAACTTTAAACGAGTCTATATATACCAAGGATTCATACAAAAACCTTCCCATCCGTTCTCCCCCAGCTAATTTAGCTTAATGCTTAGACGGCGTTAAGCTGCACAGACTTATATTATCTATTTGAAGATCGCTATGTTTAACCAACTATGTGCCTATGATTTTTGCACAGTTAAGGCTGAGAATTATACGCTTATATTCTAGCTTCGTTAAACATAAGAGTTATATGGAATTCTTTGAGGAGAAGATTAATGCATTATTTGTATAACAGCCTGCTAATAGCCGAGTCCGTGTTATTAAATACTATGATCCTAGCTTTATTACTTCTTAGCTTTACACAAAAAACCGAGGCTCAAACCAATTCCGGCCACAACCACGACCAGGCGCCTATGGAAGCTATGGACGACCATACCCATCATACGGGGGCGGGTCATCCATACGATCTAACGCCTATAGGAGTTATGGGCGGCCATACTCATCATGCCGGAGGATTGATGCTCTCTTATAGGTATATGTATATGAGCATGGACGGCAACAGAATTGGAACGAACAGAGTGAGCAACCAAAGGGTGCTTGAGGACTTTATGGTTACCCCAACTGACATGGACATGCAGATGCATATGTTTGGCCTGATGTATGCCCCTACTGATTATATAACCCTTATGGGTATGATCCCTTATGTGAAAAAATCAATGAACCATTTAACGAGATCAGGCGTCCGTTTTAAGACTGAATCAGAGGGGCTTGGAGATATTAATTTCACGGGTTTGATAAAAATATATGACAATCATAGGCAACGTGTTCATCTAAACGCCGGGATGAGCTTTCCGACAGGATCAATAGATGAAAAAGATACAACACCCATGGGCCCAAACCAACAGCTTCCATATCCTATGCAGCTCGGCTCCGGAACCTTTGATCTTCTACCGGGAATCACATACTTAGGACAGCACATCGACTTATCCTGGGGATCGCAAGTGAGTGGTACGATAAGGTTGGGAGAGAATGATCGGGATTATACACTCGGAGACACGCTTGATATGACCGCATGGGGGGCATATGATTGGTACAATTGGATTAGCACCTCGGCAAGATTGGATTGGCAGTTTTGGGGGAATATTGACGGTGCCGACCCGGCTCTAAATCCAGCGGTCGTACCTACAGCTGACCCTAATCTCAGGGGAGGAAACAGGATGGACCTACTGTTTGGATTAAATTTCTATGTTCCTCAGGGGCCAAGATTCTTAAAAGGACAAAAACTGGCAATTGAAATGGGCTTCCCGATTTATCAGGACCTGGACGGCCCTCAACTTGAGACAGATTTTGTTCTCACAGCTGGGTGGCAGTATTCTTTTGCTGCTTATTAATTACGAAGAGCCGTAGAAACTGTATGCTAATTAAGTGGTGCATACAGTTTCTATGTAAAATTCTTTGAATGTCAGTTATTATTATAAATATTAGCGATTTGCTTTACTTATTATTACCAACTATTTGGAGGATCTATCGATGGCAAGAATATTAAATCTAAACTCATT
>SPCL01000158.1 GCA_004525335.1 Thermodesulfobacteriales bacterium | reverse complement strand
TACAATACGGGGTGTGATAGAAGAAGTCATCGGCGGAACAGGAGATGTTTCAGATATAAGAGTTAGTATATTCGAAAATAACAGCCGCCGTGTTTCTGACCGCACAAACCAAGCCGGGGAATTCAGGCTTACCTATAAACCAAACCAGAATCTTGCCAGAATTGAATTTGAAGGTGAGGATTTCACATTATCGAGATCCATAAGCGTAACTGAGGGAAGTGACGTAACATTAGATGAAATTATTGATACAATAACTCCGGAGATCATCTTTACAGAGTGGGTAGTCGATCAAAGGCGATTAGAACTTTCTAGTTTTGATCAAGTCATTTTTAATGATACTGAAGCCACTTTCAGGATTGACGGCAAGGGCAAGAACTGTATACGAGCAAAAGGAGAAAGCAGAGTTGAGATCACTGCTCTGAGCATATCACTTATAAACTGTAACGAAGGTATTACTACATCGAGTTTTGCTCTAGTTGATCTTCAGGCTGACGAGGATATCAATGTGATCGCAAAGAAGGATGGGGTAAAATCACAGGACAACTCTTCTGTCTCACTTTCCATGACTGGGAACCCAATTGCAAATAACATTTTTATAACTTCAGATAAGGAAAACGGTATTAGGGCATCAGGATCATCTGTTGTCATAGTAGACCCTCAGCTCAACTGTACTATTACAGGGGCAAAGAACGCAATCAGCCAGAGCGGAACATCTACAGTTGATCCCGACGGCTGCACACTTGTTGGGAATTAATACAAAAGACGGGATATTTTGGATGCTTGTGACACGACAGTGGCAAATCTTAGTGAGCCTCTGCCCAATTGTCACCGGAGCCCATATCAACTTTGATTGGCACGATTAGTTTCCAAGCTCCTTCCATTTCTTCTTTAACCATCTTGGAAAGCTTTTCTAATTCGTCTTTTTTAACTTCAAAAAGTAGTTCGTCGTGGACTTGAAGTATGAGGCTTGATTTATAACCCACCATCTTATCATTAATTCTTATCATAGCTATGTTGATTATATCGGCGGCTGAGCCCTGGATAGGCGTATTCATTGCAGTACGCTCACCAAATCCTCTGAGTCCTCTATTATTGGACTGAAGCTCGGGTATTGGCCTTCTACGGCCAAGGATTGTCTCGGCATAACCTTTTGATTGCGCGTCCATAATGGATTTTTCTATGTACTCTTTTACTTTCCCGTAGCGTTTGAAATATTCATCAATATAGCTCTTTGAAACTGCAATCGAGGTCCCTAACTGCTTGGCTAACCCAAATGCGCTAATACCATATATAATGCCAAAATTGATGTTCTTAGAAAGCCTTCTCATATCTGGAGTTACCAGGTCTTCTGTCACGCCGAATATTTCTGCCGCCGTTCTGTTATGAATGTCGCTGTCGTTTAAGAATGCCTCGACCAAATTGTCGTCCTTAGAGAAATGGGCGAGTAACCTGAGCTCGATCTGAGAGTAATCTGCCGATAGAAGGGTATAACCTTCCTCTGGAATAAAAGCTTCTCTTATACGCCTTCCCTGAGCTGATTTTATGGGTATGTTCTGAAGGTTGGGATCACTTGAACTGAGCCTGCCGGTTGATGACCCAACGGGATTAAAAGAAGTATGTATTCTGCCCGTGTCGGGATTAATAAGCTTGGGAAGAGAATCAATATATGTTGATTTGAGTTTGGAAAGTGTCCTATGCTCTAAAACTTTTTCCGGGACAAGATGAAACTTGCTGAGGTCAGTTAAAACTTCTACATCAGTAGAAGGCTCACCTTTTTTCGTTTGCTTCTTTTGAGGAAGATTAAGGGTTTCGAAAAGTACTTCGCGAAGCTGCAAAGGAGAATTCAGATTAAATTCATATCCAACTTCTGAGAAAATATCTTTTTCTATCTGTTTGAGTAGAGATTCGAATTCTTTAGATAATTCTTTTAACTTATCAGAATCAATATGAACTCCGTTCATCTCAACCTTAGCTAGCACCTTAATAAATTTAAGCTCTATATCCCTAAAGACATCCATTAAGTTGATTTCATCCAGCTTAGGGGCAAGGATACGGCTTAGGAGCATTGCCACATCAGCGTCTTCTGAAGCGTAATCCCGCGCTACTTCAAGCTCAACCTCATCAAAATTGATCTTCGATTTGCCGGTGCCTGTAACATCTTTATAAGAAATCATCTGGTGCCCAAGATATAATCTACAAAGCTCATCCAAGCTATAGCTATTCCTTGAAGAATCTATCATGTGGGCTGCAATCATTGTATCAAAACTAATTCCGTTTAATTTGAGCCCATATTTCTCAAGAACTACTATTTCATACTTCAAATTCTGCCCGATCTTGGCTATTTCTTGGCTCTCAACTATTGGTTTTAACTTGTCCAGCACCAAAGAAAGGTCAAGCTGTTTTGTGGAAGAATCGGTAAGGGCTCTGTGTGCAACAGGGACGTAATAAGACTCATGTGGAGCCGGACAGAGCGCTACACCTACAATATTTGCGAGCATAGGGTTTGGCGAAGTGGTCTCCAAATCAATGGAAAGCTCTCCGGTCTCTTTTATTTTGCTGATAACCCTGTCCAGATGGTCTTCAGATAATACTAATTGATACTCATCATATGAAACAGTGCTTTCATCTGCATCTCCATTGTCAGAACTGCCTTCATCACCAAGTTCCCGGAGCAAGTTTTTAAATTCAAGATCCTGGAATATCTGCCTTAACTTGTCGTCATCAAATCCATTGTACTTAAATTTATCAAGCCTCGTTTCAATATCGACGTCAGTCTTTATTGTCACAAGTTCTTTGCTTAGCACGGCATCTTCTTTCTTCTCTTCTATTAACACTTTTTGTCTTTTCGAAACACCGTCCAGATTATTAAAAAGCTCATCCAGAGAGCCGAATTTAGAAATTAAGCTAACTGCTGTCTTTTCCCCTATCCCTTTAACACCCGGAATGTTATCAACTGCATCCCCAGCCAGAGCAAACACGTCAATAACCCTTTCAGGAGCAACTCCGTATTTCTCCTTCACTTCTGGGATGCCGGTGATCTTATTTTTCATTGTATCTAATAGGGTGACCTTGTCTGAAACTAATTGGCAAAAATCTTTATCCCCAGTAACTAATACAACATTAGCATCTTCCTTCTGGACATCTTTTGCGATCGTGCCCATTAGATCATCAGCTTCAAAGCCTTCCAGTTGAACCTGTGGAATATTAAACGCGTCTACCATTTCGAATATCATAGAAAACTGTTGGGCAAGGTCTTCAGGTGGCGCACTTCTATTAGCTTTATAAAGGGGGTATATATCGTCTCTAAAAGTTTTACCTTTAGAATCAAAAACGATTCCCAAATGTGTCGGCTCATAGTCTTTTAAGAACTTAAAGAGCATTGCCGTGAAACCGTAGACAGCGTTTGTAGGTATTCCTTTGGAATTGCTTAGATGTCTAATGGCGTAGTATGCACGGAAGATGTAGGAACTTCCGTCAATCAGATATAAAATCGGTTTTTCCATAACAGTACAGTTTAGGTTTTTAATGTATGGGTGTCAAAGTAATTATCTTCAATTGACTTAGTGGAATAAAAAAAATATAATCGAATTAACGATGGTGAGGAGATAAAATGGGAACACTAATAATTGCATGGCTAATAAGCGCGGTAAGTTTATTAATTGTAGGGCATATCATACCGGGGTTTGAGGTATTAAATTTCGGCTCAGCGTTAATTGCTGCTGTTGTAATTGGGCTCATTAACGCCACAGTGGGATTGTTCTTAAAGATTATTACATTCCCTATATCAATCCTGACCTTTGGGATATTCCTTCTAATTATTAATGCACTGATGCTGATGTTTGCGTCTTCACTGCTCTCAGGATTTACAGTTACAGGATTTTGGGCTGCTTTTTTCGGCGCAATTGTGCTTGCGGTTGTAAACATGCTGTTTAGAAGCCTTGTTGGCGGACGTGAATAAATCTATTTATGAGGTTCTACAATAACTTTTATGGAGTCTCCGCCTTCTTCTACCATTCGGAACCCGGCTCCGGTTTCAGATAGTGGTAGACGGTGAGTTACCATGTCGGCAACGTTGACCCGCTTTGATCTTATTAACTCAAGAGCAATGGCTAAATCTGAAGGAGATGCAGCATAGGAGCTTAGGGTTTTTACACCCGACCACCATAGATTGTTAAAAGGAATTTCGATATTGGTATTGGGCCCTGAAGGCGCGAAGAATAGAATTGTCCCACCCGGCTCTACCAGATCGAAAGCTTGTAGAATTGCAGATTTGGCCCCTACACAAACAACAACCATATCAGCCAATCGGCCTTCATTAACTTCTTTTATACGAGAGGCTATATCGTGATCGGCGTGAAATGCATAATCAGCGCCGAAATTCTTGGAAGCGTTAAGCTTGTAATCGTTAAGATCAGTTGCGATTATCCGCCCTGCCCCCTGAGCTTTAGCAAGCTGAATATGTAGAAGCCCCGTCATCCCGCTTCCCATTACCAAAATGCTGTCAGTCATTTGAAATCCGGCTAACCTCTGTCCCCTGATAACACAACCCAGGGGCTCTACAAAGGACGCCTCTTCATATGTTACTTCATCTGAGAGCTTAAGCACGCCACGGTCAACATTAATTTCAGGAATACGAATAAATTCTGAAAAACCGCC
>SPCL01000114.1 GCA_004525335.1 Thermodesulfobacteriales bacterium | reverse complement strand
GCAAATGCTTAGTTAATTGATAATATACAAAAGGAAAAGTGTTTCTGAAATAGTTGTAACTATCATATAACACTTGACAAACATTTGAAAATTATCTAAAGTGGATTTGGGATGGGTATTTTTTAGACTCACTTAATTTGGATGGGGGTCATGGTATGAAACGATCAGATATTGAAAAAGAATTAGCCGATAAATTTAATTTGCAGCTTTCACAATCAGAACAGATACTTGATACTATAATTGAGCATATGACTGATGTGCTTGAAAATGATGGAAGGATTGAAATCAGAGGATTCGGAAGTTTCTTCACTAAAAGCTATGGATCTTATGAAGGCCGCAATCCAAGAACGGGTGATAAAGTTACTGTTTCTTCAAAAAAACTTCCTCATTTTAGGCCGAGTCGGGAATTGATTGGCAAGCTCAACGATGAGGAGTAGTCCTGTATTGTTCTTTGTAGCCGGTTATATCTAAGTCTTAATTCAGCAATTCGTTTTGCCTCTTTAAAGATAAAGACAAATTGACAATTCCGCCCTTTTTGATAGCATTAATTTTCTATGCCTAAGCTTAAAATTCTTATATATCCTGACCCTACGCTCAGGAAGAAATGTTCCCCGGTTGAAGAGATAGACGACGATCTAATTCAGCTCCTGGATGACATGGCCGATACTATGTATGAGGCCCCTGGGATAGGGCTTGCTGCGCCGCAGGTGGATTCCACCAAGAGGGTTATAGTTGTCGATATTCAACCACGAGAGCGAGCTAAAGAGTCTACAGAAGAGTTGGAGATCCTATTGCCTCCTGATAGATCAGAGCTGATTGAGCTTATAAATCCTGAGATTGTTTTTTCAGATGGCGAGATAGTGGGAGAAGAAGGGTGTCTCAGTATCCCTGGGTTTGTGAGTGACGTTAAGAGAAAATATGAAGTTACTGTTGAAGGCTATAGCCGCGACGGCGAGCTTATAGAGATTCAGTGTGAAGATCTCCTTGCCCGCGTGTTCCAGCACGAGATAGATCACCTTGACGGCATTCTTTTTATAGACAGGCTTGGGCGTCTTAAACGAGAGCTTCTCAAAAAGAAGATTGAAAAAGTGCTGGGTAAAGAAGAGAAGCACGCAGTTTTATAAAGTTTTATTAGTTTGTCTTGCTAAAATATATTGAGCTGCATACCTTAAATCAGCATACTCTGGAAATCAACATACTCCGGCTTTGTGTAGACAACATCTGCCTTATTCCTTATTATTAAGCCCCATGCCCTCAAAATTGTCACAAGAGATTTCCCCATTTTATGTAATGGATGTGTTGGAAAGAGCCAAGGAAATTGAATCATCCGGGGAAAGTGTCATACATTTTGAAGTAGGAGAGCCTGATTTCCCCACGCCTGATGTTATAGCCAACGAAGCTATAAAGTCCATAAAAGAAGGGGATACTAAATATACACATAGCTTGGGTATACCTGAGCTTCGCCAAGCAATATCAGAGAGTTACAATAAAAATTATGGTGTTAATATCGATCCCGCAAGAGTTGTTATTACTATGGGCAGCTCACCGGCTTTATATTTATCAATAATTTCACTAATTGAACCGGGAGAAGAAGTTGTAATTACCGATCCTCATTATGCTTGTTATCCACAGATAATAAAGATTGCAGGCGGAGTTCCTGTAACATTTAGGATATTTGAAGAGGAAGGGTTTCAAATTGATATCGATAGATTAAAAAAAGTTATAACACCAAAGACTAAAGCTATATTAATTAATTCCCCAGCAAACCCAACAGGGGTTGTTCTAAAACCCGAAGTTATGAAAGAAATTGCTGAGCTTGGAGTTATGGTGATTTCAGATGAAATTTATCACGGACTTGTATATGGGACAGAAGCCGGAACAATTTACGAGGTTACAGAGAGGGCTTTTGCCGTAAATGGGTTTTCAAAATTCTACTCTATGACCGGCTGGAGACTGGGTTATCTGATTGCTCCTGAAGAATTTATTAGACCTATACAAAAACTTCAGCAGAATCTATTTATTTCTCCAAACCCCTTTGTTCAAAGGGCTGGAGTTCAGGCATTGAAAAAAGCAGGAGTTGATGCACTAGAAATGGTCAAACTTTTTGATGAGAGAAGAAAAATAATGATTGAAGGTATTAAAGAACTTGGTTTTAATATTGAGAGTGAACCTAAGGGCGCATTCTACTTATTTATAGATGCTAATAAAATTAACCCAAATTCTCATGAACTCGCATTTGATATCTTAGAAAAAGCAAAAGTCGCTGTTACACCCGGAATTGATTTTGGTGAGGGAGGAGAAGGGTATTTAAGATTGTCTTATACAACTTCTACTTCTAATATCAAAGAAGGGATAAGGCGTCTTGGTGAGTATATCAATAACAAAGGCATTACTTTATGAAAGTACCATCAATAGCAGAACTAGATATAGCAGATAAGAGAGTCTTAATAAGGGTTGATTTTGATGTGCCGCTCAGTAAAGATGCAGAGGTCTTGAATGAAGCCAAGATCTTAAGTGTCATTCCCACAATCAAATATGCCATGGGGCAGAAAGCTAAGGTTGTAATTGCCTCAGGTTTAGGCAATCCTAAGGGAAGGTATAACAAAAAATACAGTCTTGAGCCTATAGGTAAAATCCTTTCAGAGATGTTAGGTGCAGAGATATTCTTCCCTGATAATTCAATAGGGGAAGCAGTTAAAAAAATCGGTTCTGATATGCAGCCCGGCCAGGTGATGCTTCTAGAGAACCTGGAATTCCAGAAAGGAGAGCTGGAGAATAGTCCGGAGTTCGCGAAGAAACTTGCTGAATGCGCCGATATTTATGTCAATGAGGCTTTCTCTCTATCAACTCAAATTAAATCCTCTTTAGATAGTATCTTTGAATATTTTGAGAAGCTTTGCGTAGGATTTCAGTTTAAGAAGGAAATAGAAAACCTAGATCGTATAAGAAATCCGGAAAGACCTTTTGCAGCAGTATGCGGCGGTAGTAATGTATTAGAGAAAGTTGATCTTATGGAAAGTATGCTAGAATACGTCGACACAGTTTTAGTTGGAGGCGTTTTAGCAAATACATTCTTAAATGCGCTTGGAGGGGAGACGGGTAAATCTAAAATAGATAAAGCTGCAGTATATAGCGTGAAGAAATTTATGTCTTCTGCTGAAATTAGAAACATTCGAGTTATTCTTCCTGAAGATGTTGTTGCAATTGATGGTGATTTGAACAATTACTCCAGTTCCTTTATAATTTCTAGCGGCCGTATTCCACAGAGTATGAGGGTAGTTGATATAGGGCCCGCCGCTCAGGCTGATTTTGCTAAGAGATTAGCTAAAGCAAAAACAATTCTTTGGACAGGGCCTATGGGAATTTGTGAGGATCCTGAGTTTAAAAAGGGCACAGATTCTCTGGCGAAATCATTAGCGGAATCAGAAACTCTGACTGTAATCATTGGGCAGGATACTGCAGAGGCAGCTCTTGGGTCAATTAAAGAAGATGGGCAGACATTTATATCTCAGGGTGGCCAAACAGCATTAGAATACATTATGGGCCATAAGCTTAGAGTTTTAGAAGCCATGGAAAATCGACTTAAATGAAGAAAAATATGATTGCCGGGAATTGGAAAATGAATATGCTCCGTCATGAAGCAAAGGAGCTTACTCAGAATATTATTTCCGGGGTAGCAGATGTGAAACATGATCTGGATATTTTGCTGGCCCCTCCGTTCACTTCGCTAGATATTGTAGGTGGATTGATAGAGGGTACGAAGATTAAGCTCTCTGCACAAAATGTGTTTTGGGAAGATCGAGGAGCGTATACAGGGGAGATATCACCTGCCATGCTAATTGACGCCGGATGTCAGTGGGCGATCATCGGGCACTCAGAGAGAAGAGGTATTTTGGGAGAGACTGATTTTATTGTACGAAAAAAGATCAAAGCTTCACTCAACGATGGGCTCAGTGTAATAGTCTGTGTAGGAGAGACTCTTGAAGAACGAGAAGAGGGGAAAACTATAAAGATTGTTCAGTCTCAAGTTGAAAGCGCACTGATGGATTTAGAGCTTGATGACTACAGTAAGATTGTTCTTGCATACGAGCCGATATGGGCAATTGGTACTGGAAAAAATGCAACTCCAGAAGAAGCGGAACAAGTACATTCCGCAATTCGTGAAATAACGGGTAGTATATTCGGTCAAGATTCTGAACTTGTAAGAATTATTTATGGGGGAAGTGTCAAAGTAGGCAACATTAAAGAACTATTAGAAATGGAAAACATTGACGGTGCGCTTATTGGAGGCGCCGGTCTCGATGCGGATTCCTTTGTAAAAATAGTAAAAATAGCAGGAGAGTAGAAAACAGTGGAACTAATAATTTATTCGGTACAAGTTATACATGTGTTAGTAAGCATACTTCTTATTCTGGTTGTACTTCTTCAACCCGGTAAAAGCGGAGACCTAGGTTCGGTCTTTGGCGGGGGAGGATCGAGTGAATCAGTCTTTGGAGCAAGTGGAGCAGTGCCCTTTCTTTCAAAGGTGACAAGAGTGTTGGCTGTATTATTTTTGCTGAGCTCTCTTACACTTGGTTATTTTGCTGCCAAGAGCGTGGGTTCTTCATCTGTAACTGATATACCAGCGGCTCAACAGACTACTGATTTTGATACACCGGTTGATGTTGCGCAGCCTCAGACATCAGAGGAACAAAGTGCGCCGGCTGAGGTAAGCCAGGACAGTGGCGAATCAGTGCCTACAACACAGGGTGAGGGGCAAATGTCTTCAGAGCCAGAGACTTCAGGAAGTACTGAATCATCCCCGGATGATACTCAAGGGACTCAATAGCAAAACTTGATTTAACAAATCGTTTTGTTGCGTGCTAAACCCCTGTTAAGTATATTTATTGATATTATAGCTCGGAGGTATTAAAGAATGGCATACATAATTGCAGAGCCGTGTATTGATGTTAAAGACAAAGCATGTGTAGAAGCATGCCCTGTAGACTGCATTTACGAGGCCGACAACATGCTCGTTATTCATCCTGAGGAGTGTATTGACTGCGGCGCGTGTGTTGATCCTTGTCCGGTTGATGCGATTTTTCATGAAGATGAACTTCCTGAGAAATGGAGCGATTATACTGCCATGAATGCTGAATTCTTTGAAGGAAAAGAAGGGCTTGAACCGGCTCGTAAAGATTAACAAATTCGTGAATAAAGTTTTTTAAAGGAGACCAGAAGGGGATATGTCCAAAGCATATCCCCTTTTTTGTTTCCCATTAAGATTAAAGTTAACATGAGATGAAAAAACAAAGGCCAAAAAAAGTTAATGAAACCCTGTCAGATAAAAGAGTGAGGGCGGGGGAAATTCTATCTTTACTAGAAGAGGAATATCCTGAAGCGAAATGTCATTTAGATTTTGACGGACCTTTTCAGCTTCTTATTGGCTGTATTTTATCTGCGCAGTGCACAGACAAAAGAGTAAATGAGGTAACTCCGGGACTGTTTAAGAAATATCCTACACCTCATGAATTTGCCCGGGCTGATCAATCGGAGCTAGAAAAAGAGATTCATTCATGTGGGTTCTTCAGGGCAAAGTCAAAGTCAATTTTAAACTGTTCAAAAGCCTTGGTCGAAGAGCATAATGGAGAAGTTCCAAGAACTATGGATGAGTTAGTCGAGCTTGCAGGTGTTGGAAGAAAAACCGCAAATGTGGTGCTAGGAAATTATTTCGGCATTCCTGGAATAATTGTCGATACGCATATAAAAAGACTCTCAACCAGACTCGGTTTAACAACAAACTCGGACCCTACCAAGATTGAATATGATCTTAACGAATTAATTCCTCAAGAGAAGTGGACCATTTTCTCTAATTCTTTAGGCGATCACGGTCGCACTGTGTGTCATGCCAGAAAACCAATGTGCGGAGATTGTATGATTAGTAATCTCTGTCCTTCTGCGGGGCTGTTTTAATGCAGCGCTATAATACTTACAGACCCTACATAAAAGAGAAGCTTGGATACAGGGTTAACAAACTCTCAGTTGATATGGGATTTACATGTCCTAATCGTGACGGCAATTTGGCCATCGGGGGATGTGTGTACTGTAACAACGACAGTTTTGTTCCTCCATATGCAAGAGCGCGTTTTTCAATGGACGAGCAGGTCTCTAACGGCATGGAGTATCTCAAAAAGAGATTTAAGGCCGAGAAATTCATTATCTATTTCCAATCCTATACAAATACCTATGACACAGTTGAAAAGTTAGAAGAGATGTACAGAAAAGCGCTATCCTATGACGATGTGATTGGGCTAGCCGTAGGTACAAGATCTGACTGTGTAGACGAAGAAAAACTGTCTATGTTTGAAGAGCTTGCAAAGGACTACTATGTGTCTGTAGAATACGGGATAGAGTCCATTTACGACAAAACCCTTGAGTTTATGAACAGAGGGCATGATTATCAATCGGTTTTAGATGCGATAGAGATGTCAAAGGGTAGGGGCTTTGAGATAGGCGCACATATAATAGTCGGTATGCCTACTGAGACAAAAGAAGAGATGCTTCAAATGGCCGATGAAGTC
>SPCL01000238.1 GCA_004525335.1 Thermodesulfobacteriales bacterium | reverse complement strand
GTTCTGATCCATTCTTTAATCTGGATGACTGGTTCAATAATTGCTAGATGCCTCGACCGTTTTCTGCGGATATGGAAGTTATCTCCCTGATCAAGATTGACGTAACCGAAAATGATAAGGCCTACACGATCCGTGCGGAAATTCCCGGAGTGAAGAAAAAAAGATGTAAAGGTCCGGGTAGATAGTAACGTTGTTTCTATTAGTGCTGAGACAGAACAGAAAAAGGAGAAAAAGGAAGACGGGAGAGTTGTTTGCAGTGAATGCAGTCAGGGATCAAGTTACCGTAGCTTCACCCCGGACTGTAATGTAGATGAAGCTAAATCTCAGGCTAAGTTTGAAGGCGGTATGCTGAAACTGGTATTGCCAAAGAAAAATGGGGCGAGCGCAAAACAAATTAGAATTAAGTAGTGTAGCTAATTACACTTTAAATTTATTGAAGGAGA
This sequence comes from Thermodesulfobacteriales bacterium, assembly GCA_004525335.1. GTDB lineage: Bacteria > Desulfobacterota_D > UBA1144 > Nemesobacterales > UBA2774 > CR02bin9. The sequence continues at coordinate 2,358 of SPCL01000238.1, read as the reverse complement.
ATAAACATATTAGTTGTGAGAGTTACTGAAATTGCCGCATTCTCAACCAATGGTTTCGGGGATGCTGTACGTAACGATATCCAAGGTTCTGGTAAGTCTCTGGACATATCAAAAGCGCCTGGATTCAGGAACAAAGTGTCAAAGTTGATGGTGACCAAGTAAGTGAATACCGGGTTAATATAGAAATGTCTTTTGTTCTGAAAGAGTAGTGTCAGGCAGTTTCTTTTAAGGCACAAGCGGCTATTAGGAGTTTACTTTGTGGTTATGAATATATATCCACGCAATAAACAAGTGTTGTCTTTTGCACTCCTTATATTGGGTGCTGTTCTACTGTTTCTAGTACCCGGAAATAGTTGGATTGGCGTATTCCTTCTTGTCATTGGCCTTGGTATCGAAATAGCAGGGTTATTACTCAGACATAACAAGCAAAGAAACCAAAAATGATTTGAATGGAACAAATAAAATTAAATAAGGCGCAAGGCGGTCTTACCTTACTTCAAATACTACTTATAGCTGCAATTATCGGTATTTTGGCAGAGTTGGCGCTCTCAGCTTATGAGGATTATGTTGCCCAGGAGAAAGTCACTAAACAATAAATTTGCTACTCAGCTTTAATCCAATCACAAAATGTTATCCACCTAGACAAATTAGAAACTGATATTACTTGCCATGTATAGATATGGTGATAAGTCACAATTTAAAATCCACAGGTATGATATATATCACTGTATTCTTCAGAAGACTGGGTATCTTCTTTGTGTCATGAGCAGGCGCTCAAATTCAAGAGCCACCAGCTTGTCTACTCTTTTCAATAGAAATTGAAGTAGAGTTTATGATGTAGCTAACAGATTAATAATATTTCAAACAAAATCAATAACTAATGGATAAGAAAGATATTATAGACTTATTGGAAGGTATCATCGCCAACGAGACCAAATTCGTTGAGACAATGCATCATTCAATAAAAGAGGATGAGCTTACGATTCTTCGATTACAGAATAAGACGAGAGTTTTAGAGAAGGAAGTTGAAGAACGCAAGCAGTTAATAAAGAAATATAGGGGTCATTTGGGAAGCTTGTCAAAATAGGCTAATACAAAAATGAAATAAATGCCCTCGATAGGTCGTCAAATGGTTACGGACACATCTAATACATCGACCAGATTAGTAAAAGGTATATAGAAGCGAGCATAACTTTACTATGGGGGTCTTAATGGTAGTAACATTGCACTGCAGCTTGGCTCTAAGCGCGTCTGCTTTGTGCCAAAAGCGGATATTTATAAGTGGCAAGAATTACTCGATTTGCTAGTAGCAATCAATTCTCAAGCTTGTCTGGCTCAATAAATCCATTATTTTTAAGCGTATTTATTATAATTAAATCACTAGAGCATCTTTGCTTTGTAATTAGTCGAGTAACTAACAAACGTTGTCTATAATCCTGCAATAGCCAGCCTGCGATAGCAATAGAAACACCCAAGCTAAGGTTCATGATAGACACCAGATGCCCATTTGCTTGTGCATCGAACAACAAGAATCCGATTGCGCCGGATAATATGTAGACCGTCCCAATAGAGCGCATGAATTTAACTAATATCTTCTCGCGTAATGAAGCAAGAACGATAAGCCCGATGGCTGTTATTAAATAAACAATATAAAAAGGATTGAGGGTTGAATTAGTTGTAAAAAGCATAATTTTGCGAACTGATCCCTTTTGAGGAAATCCAAGCATAATTGCTGCACCCAAAAGCGCCGCAACGAATGCCCATGCTATAAGAACGGTGAGATGATCCTCTATATTCTTCTTTAATTTAAATAGGGCAAATTGTTGTTCCTCCATGATTGCCATGGAAATTTGTCCTTTACTGCTATTCATGTTTGCCCTCCATTAATTAGAATATTAATAAATCAAATATAAAGAAACCGTATTTCTGTATACATACGCTTTCGCGTTGTTTGAACATAGTGATATTTACAAGTTCCCATTTGAAACAAAAATACTTGCTTGTATCTTCTTTTAGTTAGGTTGTAATAAATGTCCATCTATAGCAAATTCAGATTCACGTTTTCACCTCCTTCCCAAAAAGACTATTCGTTTAATCACCTATCACGTCGCTAAGCGCATGAAGTATTTTATTAAGTTGTGAATGCCTCCCGAACTTCGTATCTTTCCCTTCAGCTACATCTTTTGCTTTAGCCTCATAAGCCCAGTTACGAAATATTTTTATTTTTTGTTTCCGAGATAAATCAGGATAATCGCGTAACTCCTGAGGGCTAGAAAATACCGAACCAGGATCAAGTAGTGCTTGCTTAAAATTATTTTTCTTTTCTTCCAATAATTGGTTATTTGTCTTCATTAGGGT
>SPCL01000254.1 GCA_004525335.1 Thermodesulfobacteriales bacterium | reverse complement strand
CTTTCTGGATAACTAGAGGGTCTAGACCTAATGCAGTGGGTAGCTTTTTTCTTAAAGAATCCGGACACTGACCTGTTTGGATAAGGTGGTCTAAACGGCGAAAACCCTTACTTAGGTTCTTATACCCGAGCTTTTTTACTATAGTGAGTTTGTCTTCTTTACTTCTAGATGTATACCTAAGTATAAGTTTGGAGATTTGGTACATTTGTTCACCTCTTTAGCTATTTTTATAGCGCAGCAAGCTGGAAATCAAATTAGCGCTTACATTCATTCTATCATATCTTAAAACAATCTCAATAACCCACTTTGTGGTCCCATCTTCTTCGCTTCATTGCTGCCCTCCCATGCCTTGAACTTAGCTTTTTTCCAACTTAACTATACTTTGTTCTTAATGGGGAGCAGTATAGTGTACTGCTCCCCTTTAGTCAAGAAGGATTTAAGTTGGAATCATGAACAAAGCCAACTAGCCTTAACGACCTCCTGTATATAGAGTTTTCTGTCAGAAATCTAATTTAATCTTGTTTCTCGTCTTGGTTATCGGATACTGAATATCTTACTGACTAGATAAATTAATCTACTTGGTGTCTGTAGACGGAAGAGAGGTTATCCCAAGCTGTCTATAGATTGCGGCTTCGTTTGTGTAGACCCACTCTTCTGATATTTTTCCATCTTTAATCTTGGCAACCAAGATAGAAGAGAGTGTAACCGTCTTCCCAGTGGGTGGCGTATCCCCCCTTGGCCCTGTATTTGTTCCCTTAAAACTCATTTGTGTTATGACCATATCACCGTCCACAACCATCCAGTTGGGGGTGTATTTCATATCGGGATAGGCTGTTCTTAAGAATTTAGAGTAATCCAGGATCCCTTGTATACCCTTAAGCCCGGGATTGGCATGATCTACCATATTGAATGTAAAACCTATTGTGAATATCTGCTTTGCTAAAGCCTCATCACCGGTGTTCCATACCTCTATGCTCTTTTTTACCAGAGCCTCGGCATCACTTTGGGATTCTGCACTTACCTGCTCGATACTACCCATAACAAAAATGCTAAGAAGTAACAATAAGATAACTTGAGAAGAATTTTTCATTTTAGACAACCCCCATAGGTTTGATATCCACATCCTAACAAATTGGGTCTGTTAATGCAATATTTAGTTGAAAGCTCAGCGATCAGATTAATATAAATTTTCATATATGTTTCTACCTAACTTTGAGTTTTTTATACAGCTCGCCATTATTAATCTAGTAATAACTCGATGCGGTTATCTTCACTCAGCGCTTGGATACCTCACACCGGTTCAAGCGGAAGAAGTGGAATACTACAAGAATCATACTTCACATTCAAATGCTGCATAAGTAATATACTTCACAGCAATTACAACTTGTATTTAGAATCACGGCTATAATATAATAAAGGTGTATTAGATTCCATTTTAAGCCCTGTATTCAAATAATCAGGATGGAGAGCTATGAGGAAGTCACAAATTTTTTTGATGAAGTGTTTGGACTAGAGAGGATGTACTCCCCCTTTAGTCAAGATCGGTTTAAGTTGGAATTATAAAGAAAAACAACTAGCCTTCAGGACTTACTCTTTATAGGTTTTCTCTCTAAAAAATATCTTAACTTATGGTCCTGTTATAGGGGCTTGAAATTGATAATGAGCTGCCAAGCTTATATTTATATTGATGCGATTATTTTAATCATTTACAACCTCTGTGAGCTTCCCAGTATTCACATCAAAAATATATCCCGAAATTCTTATATCACGTGAAACCAAATGATGACCCCTGATTCTTTTCACATCTTCCCTCACGCTTTCAACTCTGTCAGAAATGGTAAACCAGTTTATATAACTACCTTCTGAGTTCTCAAAGGTATTCTTAAGATTCTTAGAAAATTCTTCATTCGTGAAAGTTTCCATACCGCAATCCGAATGATGTATGACTAGCCACTCGTTTGTTCCCAATATTTCACTAGAGATTATGAGCGATCTTATCGCATCGTCAGTCGCTCTACCACCTGCGTTTCTTATTACATGAGCGTCGCCCTCTTGAAGCCCTGCGAACTTAGCGGGATCTAATCGTGCGTCCATGCACGTTAAAATAGCGAGTCCTCTCGACGGTGGCATGACTAGGGTCGCTTTTTCACCGAAATTCTGAACATATTTTGAGTTGTCATTTAATATTTTGTTGATATTATCACTCATTAAAAACCTCCTTGTGTTAGTTTGCCTGAATGTTTTTTATATTTACTACATTTGACGCAAACTTTGTGCCAAAGTTTATAAAAATGAACTATTATAGGATATTAAGCTTTATCTTAGCTCTTGATTATGGTTAATTATTATACAACATGTATATTATTTATACTGCTGTACTGCACCCCTTTTGTCAAGCAGGGATTAAGTTGGAATTTTGAAGATATAGCTAATACAATTTGAGGTGATAGTAAACTTGAGTTTGCAATAAAAAATCCTGACCAAATTATTTCTTTTCTTCCAATATGAATGCCACTGTCTGG
>SPCL01000048.1 GCA_004525335.1 Thermodesulfobacteriales bacterium | reverse complement strand
TCCGGATCAGAAAGCCCTGTGGGGCGGATGATTTGCTCTACCACCACACCTTTTGCCTGATCAATCTCATAATCTCCGGGAGTGGCCGAAACATATATGGTTTGAGTCATCTTTTTTTCAAACTCGGAGAAATTAAGCGGTCTGTTATCAAGCGCCGAGGGGAGTCTGAACCCATGCTCAACCAGGTTCGTTTTTCTACTCCTGTCCCCCCCGTACATTCCCTTTAGCTGAGGTATCATCTGATGGCTCTCATCTAAAACAATAAGAAAATCATCTGGAAAGTAATCCAGCAACGTCCACGGCGGCTGTCCCGGAAGCCGCCCCGATATGTGTCTTGAATAATTCTCAATCCCCGAGCAAAAACCCATGTTAGCTAGAAGCTCCAGATCAAATTTGGTTTTTTCCTCAAGGCGCTGCTTTTCGACGAGCATTCCACGCTCCTCAAGCTGAGCCAGTCTTTCGTCGAGTTCTTCTTTAATATTTTCAATTGCCTTTTCGTGTCTGTACTTTGGGGCTACATAGTGAGACCCAGGGTATATAGCGGCTTTTTCTACTGTTCTTAAGGTTGTACCTTTTAAGGGGTCAATTTCTTTAAGTGATTCCACTTGGTCACCAAAAAACTCTATCCTAATCGCGGTGTTGTCGTGATGAGAAGGAAATATGTCTACAATATCACCCTTCACCCTAAAGCTGCTGCGGTGTAGATCAAGCCCCGTTCTTTCGTACTGAACCTCAGAAAATTTTTCGAGAAGCTTATCTCTATCAACCTCCATTCCTTCTTCAAGCATGGTGAGCAATCCATAATAATGCTCAGGCGCTCCAATGCCGTATATGCATGAAACACTCGCCACTACAATCACGTCTCTTCTTTCAAAAAGCGAAGTGGTAGAGGCGTGGCGGAGGCGGTCTATATGCTCATTTACCTGCGAGTCTTTTTCTATATATGTATCGGTTGTAGGAATATACGCCTCTGGCTGATAGTAATCGTAGTAGCTCACAAAATATCTGACCGAGTTTTCTGGGAACAGTTCTTTAAACTCGCCGTAAAGCTGAGCAGCCAAGGTTTTGTTGGGAGCAATAACAAGGGTAGGGCGCTCTACTTCAGCGATCACATTTGCTACAGTAAAAGTTTTTCCGCTTCCCGTAACTCCAAGAAGTACCTGGTGTTTCTCGCCCCGGCGTATTCCTTCCGAAAGTTCTTTTATTGCCGCAGGCTGATCACCCTTAGGGGAAAAATCACTATGAATTTTAAAAGCGTTACTCATTTGTGAAAGTGTAGCATAGAGGCGCTTAAAAACTGTGGTTAAAAATACGGCTCTATACTTTATAATTAAGAGTATATGGCTATCACTAAATTCCATCCCGCAGTCGCTTCGTGGTTTAGGCGGTCGTTTGAGTCCCCGACCGAAATTTAGACCAAAGCCTGGCCGGAGATTAAAAACGTAGACATACTCTGATCTCTGCCCCTACGGGATCCGGTAAAACTCTTGCTGCATCTCTTGCCTCAATAGACGATCTGATCCGGCAAAGTGTCAGGAAATAATTTAGGAGATTTATCTCATAGCGCAAAAAAGTTTTTGATTTTATCTCTTCAAAAGGAGCATCGTTTTTTGAAGAGATTATTTCCGGATCAAAATGTCCAAGAACAGAAGCAGAAACTTCGTTAGCCGAACTTGTAGTAAAAAGTCTCATCCTCTCTGACAGCTACGCTGGGTTAAGAGCGCTTCTCGTCAGATCTAAATACAAGACAGAAAATGGTAGAAGAAGAAAGAGATTAAATTTTAATATGGAAGGGGCGGGTAGGTGGTCTCTGATCAGAAATACAGAAAAAGAAAACGAAGAAAAAAATCATCATCAGAAAAGACGAGAGAAAATAGCCAGGATTTTTCTGACAAGATATGGTGTGGTTTTTAGAAAACTTTTAGAGCGGGAGAGTTTTGCCCCACCATGGAGAGACCTGGTAAGAGCGCTCAGATTGCTTAAGCTCAGAGGAGAGGTTAGGAGAGGGAGATTTGTCGAAGGTGTGACAGGAGAGCAGTTTGCTTTGCCCGAAGCAGTGGCCTCACTTAGGGAGATGAGAAGGAGGCAAAAGTCGGGAACACTTGTTTCGCTAAGCGCCTCTGATCCCCTTAACCTGATGGGATTTGTGACACCGGGAAAGAGGGTGTCTTCTCATTATAAAAATAGAGCCCTATATATAGACGGAGTTCCCGTGGCGTTTAAAGAGTGGGCTGAAATTAGGCCATTGTCTAAGTTTGATAATAGCGAGGAATGGGGTATAAAACAGACTTTAATAAAAAGAAATTTTTCGCTCAAATTAAAATCATATCCGGGCAAAGGCGCAGCATAAAATTTACTGCTAATGCGGATAAAAATAGAGATTTGACTCCCAGAAATCGCGTCTGATAATGTTCAATTATGTAAACTGGCAAATTTCGAAATATTCAACAATGACAGTTGCTTAGAATAGCGGTTCTAATATTCCTTAAAAACACTAATTTTGCTAAAATATAATATATAGCAATAACAGTGGGTTACGGGCAATAGTTAAAGTATGAAATTGTTGCAAATGGTAGCCTTGTTTTAGCAACTTCTTTAATCCGGAGTATCTCCGATGGAGTATCTGTGCTCTTGTAGAGCACAAATTAAATAAAAATCTATGTGATTACAGATTGTCAGTAGGGCTAATATTATCTTTCTGTATAAGTTTGCCCCTTAACACTCTGTAATGTTTTGACTTATTGCACGAACTACTCAAGAGTAAGAAGTTTGGTCTTTTTTGGGCCGACCCTAAACACTTGTCTTCATGATATTTTTAGTTTTAATGCTAAATCACGTGTGGCTAAGTAATTTTGTTGCCATGATTGTAGTATTCCCCATATCTTAAAGCCTGGTATTAGATATTTAGGCTTTATCCCCATCTGTTAATGCAGCGGTTTAAAATCTTGATTTAACCCCTTGGAATTAGTCAGGATCGGTGTCGACAGAAGGGCTTTGATTTTGCTTCTTTAGAAAGGATCCCAGTATGCCCCTCATAAGTTGAGTAGCTATCTGGCTGCCGATGCTCCGTGCTGCACTTTTTGCCATAGTTTCCACTATTCCTTGTCTAGGTCTTCCGGGCTTTTTCTTAGAAGCCGCTGCTGCCTTAGGAGCCTGCTCAGCTCGTTCCTTGAGCATCTCATATGCTGATTCACGGTCTACAGATTTTTCATAAAAGCCGTACACCGATGAGCCCTGAATAATCAATTCACGCTCCCTTGTTTCTATGGGACCTATCTGGCTAAACGGCGGTCTGATAAGCGCTCGCTCCACTATGTTGGGACGTCCTTTTTCATCTAAAAACGATATTAATGCCTCTCCTACCCCAAGCTCTGTAATCACTGTTTCTGTATCTAAATCAGGGTTAGTTCTGAAAGTTTGAGCAGCAGCTCTAACCGCTTTTTGATCACGAGGAGTGTAGGCCCTAAGCGCATGTTGAATTCTATTTCCAAGTTGTCCTAAAACTTCATCTGGTATATCAAGTGGGTTTTGACTTACAAAATATACGCCCACTCCTTTAGATCGAATTAAGCGAGCGACCTGCTCGATTTTTTCTTGAAGAGCTTTGGGAGCGTTATCAAAAAGAAGGTGCGCTTCATCAAAAAAGAAAACTAATTTTGGTTTTTCCGGATCTCCTGCCTCGGGTAGTTGTTCGAATAATTCTGATAATAGCCAGAGCAAAAATGTTGCATAGATTCTGGGTGACTCCATCAATTTGTTGGCTGCCAAAATATTAATTATTCCATTTCCCTTTTCATCTATTTGCAGAAAGTCATCAAGATTAAGTGCAGGCTCACCAAAAAAAATATCCCCGCCTTGATCTTCGAGGCTTAATAAATTTCTCTGAATCGCTCCAACACTTGCTCTGGAGATTCTTCCATATTCTGTCGTGAATGAAGCTGCATTTTCACCAGCATATTGCAAAATTGAACGGAGGTCTTTTATATCCAAAAGTAGCAGACCGTCATCATCAGCAATTCTAAATATCAAACTTAGCACTCCAGTCTGAGTATCATTTAAATTTAACAAGCGGCTTAGAAGCAGAGGACCCATCTCTGAAATTGTTGTACGAATAGGATGACCTTGCTCACCGAAGACATCCCAAAATGTGACGGGGTTTCCACTGAAGCTAAAATCCTGAATCCCGATTGTGTTTACTCTCTCTGTAATTTTTGGATGCTCTTTGCCGAGTTTGCTTATTCCGGAGAGATCTCCTTTTACATCAGACATAAAAACCGGAACTCCAATTCTGCTAAAATTTTCTGCCAACACTTGAAGCGTTACTGTTTTTCCTGTTCCAGTGGCACCAGCAATTAGACCGTGGCGATTTGCCATTTTAGGAAGAATTGTAAGTTCATTTTTTCCTTTACCAACTAATAAGTTTTGAGTCATAAGTTTATAATTTCCACTCTACAATGAGTTGTAAAGGGGGCTATGTATCTCTTAGTTTTTTTAAAGTTTTAATATCGTCCCCTACTTTTTCCGGAGGAGTTTCTACAATCATATTAATTTTTTTTAATGATGGGTTTTTGATAATATTCTTAAATCCTTCTATACCTATTTTCCCCTTCCCAATATGTTCATGCCGATCTTTTCTCTCACCAAGCCCAACCTTAGAATCATTGCCATGAAATAGTTTTATATTCTCAACGCCGACAGTCTCAGAAAGCTTGTCAAATGTTTCCTTAAACTTTTCTTCGGTCCTAATATCATAACCAGAAGCAAATAGATGCGCCGTATCAATACAGATAGCAATTTCTGATCCTTTAACACCATCTAGAATTTCTGACAATTCTTCAAAGCTATCACCCATTGTTGCTCCTTGGCCGGCGGTGTTTTCTAAAAGAAGTTTAGTAGAAAAATTAGTGTTATCTATTATTTTCTTTAATCCTTCAATAATCATGTTCACTGCTTGTTTTCTGTTAAATCCCTTAGAGCTCCCAAGATGAGTCATAATATATTTCACACCTAGAGTACTGCCTCTTTCGAGTTCTTCTTTGATAATGGCTATTGATGAATCTCTTAATTCTTCCTTTTCAGAGCATAGATTAATGTAATAAGGTGTATGAATGTAGTATTCGGTAATATTGTATTTGCCACACTCATTAAGAAAAGATTCAACCAACCCATCTTTTAGCTCAGGAGGTTTTCCGCCTCTAGGAGATCTGGAAAAGATTTGAAAGCATTCACATCCTAAATCGTTAGCCCTTTTTGGAGCCCTATCTATCCCACCGGCTATTGATACATGCGCGCCAAATTTCATAATAGAAAAATATTCTACCGGATATTGAAAGCTATTTGTAAAGCAGGTAGTTGTAATACCGCTATTGCAATAGCGCAAACAATATCTCAAATAATAAAAAACAATAAGAAGGTTTTTTTACAGCAAAAAATAAATCTTAAGGCAATAGCGGTAATAGAATGTGTGTTATTGTTTGGATATAGGTTCCGATAAGGTATCTTATGTCTACTAACAAATTGGTATGGTTAATTCACCATATTATACCTCTAACCTTATTCGATTTTCAAACTTAAACAAACTAATATCGTAATTCTATTGATAAATCTCCTAAAGACGTGATAGAATAGAAAAGTCTTTCTTCACAGCAAGACACTCTCGAATACATTAAGCCTAACTAAAAGGAAAATATTCTGAACTCTGAAAATAATATTTTACACCCGCGAGACATTGTATCAGGCTATGCAGATCTGCTAGCTTCTATTAATGAAAATGAGCAGCTTGAGCCATTAAAACTAATACCTCTTGCCCTACCTGAATCTCTCTTGCCCTTTCCATCAAAAACCATCAGGCATGCGCTAGCTATTTACCTGCTCCATCAAAATTTCAAAGAGCAGCGAAATGTCATTGAAGATGCTTATATTTATTTGGACAACTTTATACCAGACGAAGAGTATAATTTATTTCATTCTCTACAAGTTTCTATGAGTATTAAGGGGCGTCTTCAGGATAGAGCCAATGATGGAAATATCAGAATGCTAGAGACCATGAATAGGCTTAGAATGAGGACTCAAAATATAAGAATAAGAAAAGAAGAATCTATTGAAGAACTAAATGCATTAAGGCGTATTATGAATTTGCCGGATGATATATCAGAAATTGATATTAATGAGTTTGACTCAGCTCAAGAAGAAGTACAAGAACTGGCATTAAATCTATAAACCTAATTCCTCTTACAATCCCAAAAAGAGTTTAACCATAAAAAAAGCAGAGCTTCCGTGAGGAAGCCCTGCTCTGAATTAACTTCTTTGTTTTCTAGTTCTAACAGTCTATTACTAGCCCTGTGAGTACTGTGGTAACAAGAACCTATGACGCATGGTGTATTTGAACGGTGTAGCATAAAGAAGTGGTCCAAAATCATCTGGGCCTCTTTCTACTACTCTGGTCCATATGGTCTCAGCGCCCGGAATAATGAGGTTGAAGGTAAAACTAATAAGACCTACAATCTCTGTAGCCGGAATCTGGCCGCCCATAAAGTCAAATGGGGTTCCTGACATGTACCAAGAACGAACATCATTGCCTGTAGCGGTACGGATGCTCTCAGGGTTTAGCTGGAAGCGATGGCCCTGTCCTGGTGCTATCTCTGATGGTAGATAAGTAACCTCATGGGTACTTCTCGTTACATCAGGATGGGTGGTAATACGATAATTCATACGACCATATTCTGTGTTTCCATAGAATTTTGGTCTTGTGGAAAGAGGTTTGTCGGAATAACGACCATTAGCTGTGTGGAGAATATAACCTCTTCTCTCCATAAGCATGTTGAAGTAGTTATTGTTTGTTCCATGCTCAAAAGCTGCAATGTAAGCTGCTTTTTTAGGGAACCCGAAAGGCTCTTTTCCTGCAAAAATTGGGGAATCGTTAGAAAGATACATATATGGATAGTATCCAGCTCTGTAGATTTTACCGGTTCCATCATCTACTTGAGCGGAGAATGTTACACCAAACTCCATGTATGGTCCTAACATTGTGTTTCTGTGGATTACATACCAGAACTCAATTACATCATCTGTAATTTCGATAGGCTCTGGTGTAACTCCTTTCATATTGTTTATATCAGCGCGGATAACAAAAGCCATCCAGCGGCTTTCTGTATATGTTAGTGGAACAATATCATAGTCAAAAACAGGATCAGCCACACCTTGTGAAATGATGTGGATTCTATCTCTATCCAGCGGTAAAGGTGGAACTTCGCCTTCTTCTAGCCATGGATAGCTGTATTCATTTGCTTGTAAACCCATTGCAAATACCTCCTAGTTAATTTTTATACATTCGTTTTCTTCATTCAACTACACAAAACATTAAGATCTAACGCCTTATGATCCCTGACTAATTGGGAACTGCTGACGAAGTCCATATTTGTATGGAGTTGCATATCCCCTATAGCTCGCTGGACGCTCATAAGTCTCTGTCCAAAGAACTGAAGGAACTGGGATAACAAGGTCAAATACGAAAGAAATAAGACCTGTAATCTCTTGAATCTTGACCTCAGCACCCATGTTATCAAATGGGGTAGCTTGCTGGAACCAGTTAATAGCATCGCCAGAAGCTGTGCGTGTGTGCTCAGGTTTAATCTGGAAACGATGGCCTTTAATGTTGAAAGCTTCTGGTAACTCTGAAGCTATATGTGTAAGCTGCCACTCGGAACTTGAAAGATCCGGTCTTGTAACAACTTTCATGTTAAATTTGCCCCAATCTGTTTTGCCATAAAAATATGGGGGCTTTACTGGCTTGTCATCGAACTGACCTGTTGCACTGTGCAATAGGTATCCGTTACGTGACATTGCAAAACCGAAGAAATCGGTTCCTTTCTCTCCGCCGTGTGTTGTAATTCTGATGTATGACATCTTCTTTGGAAATCCAAGAACACGACCAGCATCAACTGGGGCATCTCCGGTGAGGTACATATATGGATAATAACCGGCATTATAAACATTGCCTTTAGGGTCTTTGTATGTAGCAGAAATTGTTACACCAAACTCAAGGTATGGTCCTAACATGGTATTTTTATGCTCTACATACCAGTACTCTACTAGGTCTGCATCCTCTCCATCCCACACTGTGAGTGGTGGATTTGGAACAAGACGCTGCCTTGTAACTTCGTCTACTTTAAGAACAAAAGCAGACCAGCGGCTGTCGGTATAAGTTAGAGGGATAACATCGATATCCCATAGCGGATCCGAAGGATTAGCTATGATCCATGTATTTATGTCTCTCTCTATTGGGGGAGGTGGAACCTCCTTTGTTAGTTCCCAATACTTCGTGGGGACATTAAGATGACTTGGCATATATACAAACCTCCTAATATAGATTTTAACCGGATTGTTACCAACCCTAGTGGAGAAAACGCAACCGTATTCGTTGTTTATTTAAATAAAGTATTTAAATATTATCTTGATTACAGCTACGTCTGAAACCCCATCTCAAGTACTTATATCAAAGATTAGGGGCACTTGTCAATAGGTTTTTTTATAATAAGGAAAAAAAATTAAGTCAGAGGCTTAATTTTGGTAAAATGGGTACAAAAAATAGCATTTTTAGGTATTTCTAGAATTTAGAAGCTCCATAACTGCCGATGAAAACTCGCCTATTTGATGATTTATTAATATTTCCGCATCTGAATCAAAGGGGGTGGGAGTAAAATTTAGTATAACGAGCTTTGCCCCAGCTTGAAGCGCTAAGTCCGGGAGAGTATTTGCAGGAGATACTTGAAGAGAAGAACCGATGGTAATAAAGAGATCAGCGCTGCGAGAGAGCTCAAGAGAGCACTCCCAGGGCATTCGGGGCAACATCTCTCCAAAAAACACCGCATTTGGCTTAAGAACCCCTCCACAGTCATTACATAACGGGGGGGGGTTCTCCCGAGATAACCCTATCCATAGCCTCATCCATTGATTGAAGCGCGCTGCAATCCAAACACACAGCCTGTCTTAGTGAGCCATGAAGTTCGTGAACATGCCCAGAGCCGGCTTCCTGGTGAAGACCATCCACATTTTGTGTAATAATTCCCTTTAAAGCACCTCTATTTTCAAGCTCTGCCAAAAGGTAATGAGCTATATTTGGTTTCGCGGCCTTTCTTGCAGCATAAAGCTCGAGGGAATAATCATAATAGCGAAACGGCTCTCTCACAAAACCATCAATGGATACAACGGACTGGTCGATTTTTTCCCAAATACCCGTCCCCGGAGAGCGGTAATCAGGGATTCCGGAGTCAGTGCTAATACCTGCCCCCGTAAACGCTACAACATTTGATGAGGATAAAACTAAATCCAAAAAGATCTTAGCTTTATTGTTCAGATCCTCCACATCTGGAATTGTTACAAAAACGTGGATATTGTCACCCCTTCTAATTGGCCTTCTATCTATTTACTCTAAATCGAGCTTATGTATTTATTTGCCCAATACACTTACAACACAGGTTATACCGTCCATAGAAGGTTGTGCACCGCCCATCGTCTCAATTATTCCAACGTTGGCGTTTTCCTGCTGACGCTTGCCTGCCTCTCCGCGGAGCTGCCATACAATCTCTGCAACCTGAAGAAGACCAGTTGCGCCTATGGGATGACCTCTGGAGAGCAATCCCCCTCCAGGATTAACAGCAACGCCGCCGCTGTTTACCCAAGTGCTTCCGTCCTCTATCAGTCTAGCGCCCTCCCCTTTCCCACAGAAACCAAGTGACTCATATACCATCATCTCAGCTATTGAGAAAGCGTCGTGTATCTCCGCCACATCCATATCCTCAGGACCAAGCCCTGCCATTTCGTAGGCCATTTTAGAGGTCCTCATAACGTTTTCAGAAGGATCGCAAGTGAGCCCTGTAGGGCTTGAGTACTTCCCGGACTGAGCTACGCAGCCGAGTACCTTAATCGGTGTTTTGGTCGCCAGCTTGTCAACCAGATCTGCAGAACAAAGCACCGCTGCTGCTGCTGCGTCTCCAACAGGACAGCACATGTTACGTGTAAGCGGGTCGGCAATCATAGGCGAGTCTAAAACTTCATCTATCGTCATTTCTTTTTTATATTGCGCTATTGGATTAAGTGATGCGTGATACCTGCTCTTCACCACAACTTTTGCGAGCTGCTCAGGTGTGACATCGTATTCCATCATATATCTCTTGGCTCTCATCGCATACAAGCCTGGCATTCCCATTCCGAGAGCAACCTCAATATCATCTTCCTCTAAGGGCAACGGCCCTCCCGATAAAACCCTGCTAAGATTTTCAACGCCCAAGGCTAAAGCAATATCATACTGTCCGTATGCAATAGTTCTCCAGGCTTCCCAAAAAGAAAGGGTTCCGCTACCGCATGCTCCCTCAACATTGATAGTGGGCTGTCCAACTAGGCCAATTTCCTTAAGAGTTCTCTGCCCTACTCCCATTCCTTGATAAACATGTCCGCAAAATGCGATCTCTATTTTTCTAGGATAAATTCCCGCATCCTTTATTGCAGCCCATACTGCGTCGCGACCCAGTATATGGGCGCCTTTATCAGGAAACCTGCCGCAAGGGGTTGTTCCCACACCCAAGATATATACGTCTCTCATTACAAAACCTCCGGCTTACTTTAGTTTGCACAAATATTATATCTAAAAACAAACAGAAATAAAAAAAGGGGTCATGGCTCTATGTCCATAACCCCCTTCGGTAATCAAACTCTGTTATAAATATTTTTCTAATTATTAACCAGCGCTGAGAGCCGTAAGTGGTCCCCATTTGCCGGTAAGAAGTAGCATTCCAGGAATCATAAGTGTTAGGAACGCTTCAATAATAAATAGCCATGCAACTGCAGGAGCAATTGCCTTTCCTAGAGCGAATACTAAGAAAGCCAAGAACACTAGCAACGCCCATGCCCAACAGAAGAGAGCATAGTACTGCATGCCAGGAATTACAGCTTCTAGTCCATAGAAGTGGTAGCCGTACCAAATGAACACGATTGTGGCAAACAAGCAATACCATCCAAGACCTTTAGCGTCATATCCATGAATAAAGATTCCAGCAACCATGAAATAAATCAGGGCAAACACGGAAACTAAAGCAGTGGCAGCAGTCAAACCCTCATTATGTAACTGCCAAGCTGCGATCAGGATAAGTACACCAACTGCAAAGTTTAATACTCCTACTTCTTTAGCTCCTGTTTTTCCCAAAACGGTCATACCGTTACAGAAAAACACGAAACCTACAAGTAACAAAACATATCCAAGCAACATATCTATTGCCATTTCTCTCCATACCTCCTTAAAGTTATTGTATTTTACTTGTGGAGTTTTTTTGTGGACTTTCCACCTTCCACAAAGTTTTCTCTATGAAATAGGATTTATCACATCTTGCATGTCTATGTCAAGACACTTTTTTAAAAATTAGACATAATTTACAGAAAAAACCCCGATCATAAAAAGAAATTATTCAATGATCAGGGCATATTAGATAAATTAAACCTTTGAAAAGCCGGGGTCATACAATTTTTAATATATTTTTAAAAAAAAAGAGGTTTGAGCAGAAATCATTCACCTTCCCTTCTTTGTACCAAAATCACCCATTTACCCTTTTGGACAACTTCGCCGCTCTGATTATGAACCAGAACCTCAAATATAAGAAAGCCCATGTTGGGTCTTTTGTGCTCTCTCTTCTCTACAAGCTTACGCGTGATATGAATTGTGTCGCCAAATTTTACGGCGCCTGAGAATCTCCAGTCTTCAAGTCCCATAAAAGCAATTGTAGCCAAACGGGGCATTGTAAACCATAGTCCCGAAGCTACAGAGAGAACGCATAGTCCGTGCGCTACTCTACCCTTGAACACGGTTTTCTGTGCGAATTCTTCATCTATATGCATATTGTTGAAATCACCGGAGAGCCCGGCAAAGCTTACTACATCGGTTTCCGTGATAGTACGCCCTGTGCTTTTATGCTCCGCATCTACTTCCAAATCTTCGTAAAAAACTCTTGTATCCTCTGCCATTTTTATGACCTCCTTCCGATTTAGAATATAATCACGGCCCAAGTTAACAACCTGAGCCGTGAGGGTTTATTTCTTAATTTAAAACAAGCTACGCTTGCTTATTTAACTGGTTTAAACTTAGGCAAGGTTACTTCATCTGTAATGTCGTCGTAGACAACTTCTACTTCCATTCCTATATAAACATCATGGGGGTCTACGTCGATGATATTGGTCATCATTTTAACGCCCTCTTCCATCTCTACGAGCGCTACCACATAAGGGGGATCCCCTTTGTAGGCTTTTGAAGGACCCATGTGATGAATTGCATATGTCCACACGGTAGCCTTTCCGCTTGCTTCAACCCATTCTATGTCCTCGGACATATCGTCCCCGGGGGACATTGCGCGCGGGTAGAAGAAGAACTTCCCTGTTTCTTTGGATCTAGGGAGAACAAGCGCGTGGTTTTTACAGCCTTCCCAGTATGGTTTGGTTTCCGGGCGAAAATCCGGAAGTGGTTTATTGTATGTTTTTTCTTCAGCCATTTTTCATGATCTCCTTTTTCTTAAGAAAGGGGTTCTTTCCCCAATAGTATTGTGCTGTGAGCAGATACGATGCCACCGTTGCCATGAACAATCGCAACTTCTGCATCCCCTACCTGCCTAGGTCCGGCGTCTCCTCTTAGCTGTAGTGTAGCCTCCACAACATGATGCATGGCGCCTAGATGAGCTTGGGATAATAACCCGCCGTGAGTGTTAACCGGTAAATCTTTTCCGATTTCCATACGTCCCTCAAGAGCAAATGCTCCGCCCTCCCCTTTAGGAACAAACCCCAGACCTTCTAGCTCCAAAAGAACGGTTATCGTAAAACAATCATACAAGTAAGCAAGATCAACATCATCTACGCCAAGCCCCGCTGTTTGAAAAGCTTTCTGGCCTGAACGGTTTATTGCGTTGTAAATTTGATCCAGGTTCTCAAGTGTTGTCATGTACTGGTGTGAGTAACCCTGGCCCATGCCGAGTAAGTAAGCAAGGCCGTTCTCAATGCCAAGTTCTTTTGCTTTGGCTTCTGTTGTGACAATAAAAGCCGCTCCTCCATCTGAGATAATGGAGCAGTCGTACTTGGTTAGCGGTTCAGCTATGATTCTTGAATTAATAACTTCCTCTATCGTGAGAGGATCTTTGTTCATTGCGTTCTCTTTCAAGGCCGCATGTTTTCTCATTGTTACCGCGACAGCTGCAAGCTGCTCCCTTGTGGCACCATAGTCGTGTAAGTATCTCTGTGCCGCAAGTGCATACCCTCCAGGGGTGGTTAAGCCGTATGGGAATTCAAACTCGCCGTGGCACATCTCTCTAATAAGAGCGAGCATGCCGGAAGACGATATACCAGAGAGGGTGTTGTCACCTCTTACACAAAGAACAACTTCTGCTTGTCCTGATGCTATTGCCATAGCCGCCTCAGCAGCCATCCATACCGCAGTGGCGCCGCCTATTGCAACCGAAGTAAAGAATTTCGGCTTCATTCCAAAGTAATCAGCAAATGTTGTGCAATGCATAAACGTATGCTCTACAAGAGAAAATGCTGTTACCAATCCATCTACGTCTGTTTTTTTAATTCCTGCGTCTTCAATTGCTAATTTTGAAGCTTGGGATAGAAAATGAAAAGAACTGCGATCGGGAATTTTGCCTTGCTCTGTCTCGCCGACTCCGGCTATGACAATTTTATGTTTCTTAAGGACTTCCCGAGCTTCTTTGGTACCTGGGATATCACTGGCCATGTATATCTCCCCCTGTATTGTATTTTTGTGGGAGATTATATTAAATCGATACAGATAAAAGTCAACAGTTGCACAGGCTTACTGGTTTTGTAAAACAAGATCGGATACAGAATCTGCTACTAGGTTACAAATGGTGGCTGTGTAAAAATTTCTAGCCTTTGAGTCGTTAGTTGGAATCTCACTGTAAGGGAAATTATTTTTAATTCTTTTTACTATTAATTTTACGTCTATATCAATCCCTAACTTCTCAAGATCTTTTGCCCTATTTACCATTAGGTCTTTGCAAGCTCTTTGGGTTCCTTCATCAACCAATTCTTTGATCGGCTTTATGTCATAGAGGTTATCATATATCTCAAATATTCTGTTTCTAAAAATGCTATCTCTAAAATCTTTACTAACCCTTTCTTTTGCTTTTCCGTCGCCATTGCTTGAGCTTTTTTCAGCCCTACTATAAGTACTGCTTTTCTCGAGGGTTCCTATACTAATATTCTTATTATTACTTGTGTATTCTTTGGGTGACATTTTTGTCACCCCCCCCCGTGCTAATTC
>SPCL01000246.1 GCA_004525335.1 Thermodesulfobacteriales bacterium | reverse complement strand
CTTACAGGGGGTAGGGAATACAAATCAGCGGTGACTTACTTTAGTAGGATCAAGCAGCTTAATCCCGATCTTTCTGCTGAAGCTATTTTTGTTAAAGCTACAGAGGGAGCGCGCTATATACTCGATTCACAGCTAAGAGGCGGGGTGTTTGGGTGGCTGCATAAGCCCCCCGATATCTGCATGCTGGCGAACCAGACCCAGGCTGTTGATTACCAATTAAGATGCATTGAAAAAATCTATGGTGAAGAAGAAAAGCAAATAAACGAAGAAAGTGATGGGTGTAACGTAAAAGTCTTATTTACAAAAAAGGATAAGGAGAAAGAAAATGCCTCAGAGCGGATTGAGAGAGTATTTGAGGAGCTCAGAGATCTTGAGCAGAGAGATATACGGAGAGACTTTCAGGAAAGCTTACGAAAAGGGCTATCAGGGGATAAACCCTAGAAAACAAGCTAAAAACAGAAGGCTTCTGGAAGAGTCTCTAGAGTTTCTTAAGGGCGAAGAAAACACAAAGAATCCAGAGGGTACAATGAAAGTGCTATTTGCCCTGTATGAAGAGGTCGATTCGAAAGCCGATTATGTAAAGCCCGGAGAAAGGGAGTTCTTCCCTGTAGATAAATCGCAAAGAACACTGGAGCGATTTCTTGAGGGTTTCAGATATATCTACTTTATTTTGAAACGCGCGCAAGAGCGGCTTTATTTGAGTAATGCTTTTGATAATTTCTGGGAGCAGTGCCGAGCTTATCTCCGCCGCTGTGAATATTCAGAAAAGTTTATATCTAGAGTATGCGCAAAGGATACGTTCTTTTATAGAAAGAGTTTTAATTTCTGGCGTCAGGAATTTGACGATTCGGAAGAAGGGTTTTCGGTGATGTATGAGTATTTTAAGGCTTGCTTCGGTCTTAGGGGGAACGATGAGTATTGTTGTGTCTCTCAAGGGCGAGACGTTACGTATGACTGGCGGCGCATGAAGACGAGTTATGAAAAGTTCTATGAAAAGCGCTTTTATTTAGACCCTGTGCTCGAACCGCCGGATTATGTGCCTCCTTCAAAAGAGCAGTTAGAAATGTTAAGAGAGCGTATACGCAGTCACAAAAAGGATGTTGAAGATGCTTGTATCGCAGCCGATGCGCTTCTCCTTCAAATTCAAAAGCGAAATAGAAAGAAAGGCTATTTTCAACACACCTAATATCGGGGAAAACATAAAAAATGATAGATAAACGATTAATTGATTATAGTAGAGACTATAAGGATTATAAGAAGACGCTAAGGCAGGAAGGCCAATGTTTTTCTCTTGAGGATATAATGGCTTTAGTCGAGGGGTTTCTTCGGGGTAAAGTAGTTATAGACGAGACTCTCGGTAATAGGGACAGAGCGGCCTTGGTCAATTTGGAAGTGGCTTATAGTCAATATTCGAATTTATAGCATGATGTGAGGCCAATTAAGTTGTAGTTTGGGGGTTTTTAAGGATGTTTAATATAAATATTGTTACCATAATAAAATACGGGATTTTTTAGTGATAATAGTGTATAATCAAACTAGCAGTACTATATTCTATTGCTTGGGCATTTGATTATTGTTGTAATCACTTCAAGTGTCTGATGTTTTTTAAGTCCTCGATTAAATATGCGAGAGATTAACATTTTTCCGATACTGTTATAGCTGGCAGTCAATTCGGAAGTTAAGGGGAAGAAATGAGAGCAAGCTACTATCATGAGCGTTTGGGGATTACCTTTAGGATAATCGGGTTACTCTTTGAGGACGAAAGTTATGAAATTTATCATGCCCGGAATAAAAAATACGACAGAGATCTTATTCTTCACTTTCCAAAGAAGGAAGGCGGGAGAAAGTTCAATGTTCCTTTGGTAAGTTTTGAAAAGGCAGCTACTGGGTCTTCCAGTTCCAAGCCAAAAGAGATCAATCTACCCTGGGATAACAAGTCCGAAAAAGCTAACGGCCACTAGAATTTTCCAGTTGCTGTGAGCTCGGGTCAAGAATTGCTCTGTAACTCATAACATCTTTTCTTTAATAAGAATTAAAAAAGGGGCTATCCCCCTAACAGGAGAGTTGCGTTTTCAATTTTTTAATAGGCAAGTTTCAAAATCTAGTTAAAGGTGGTGTCGGAATAAGAAGATAGCAGTTGTTATCTAAGAGAAGTGGGCAAATGATTGCCCTGGTTTCCTGTAGGAGGGAATAACTTGAAGACAATTAAATTACCAAGGAGACCAAAATGGCAGAAGAATTTGATCATTTACATTGCCCTATTTGTGGCAGTGAGCTTGTATACTCAGAGGGGACACATGTTTTGGGGTGCAAAAACAATCCCAAACCTTCTGGTAATCATAACAAAAAAAATAAGATTTCTTTCCACGAAGATGCCCCTTCATACGGACCCTGCAATATGGTTCTAGAGGGCGGGTCCACAACTGATACGCTTGGTGTAGCAGGTGAGAATAGTAAATACAAGAGTTATAAACTCTGCGATAATAAAAAACTTAAAACAGATGATAGCTATAAGAATGTTTGTGAATTGCCGCATAATATTGAGAATTCTCAAAGACCTAATATAGACAAGGAAAAATCCGATCTTTGTTTTTTTGGAATGTCTTTTACTGAAAGCACTCATAAGGGAACATTGTGGAGCATAAGGATTGTAGATGGGGAAACCAATTATGCCGCGCTTATGAGACTCATGCAGACT
>SPCL01000218.1 GCA_004525335.1 Thermodesulfobacteriales bacterium | reverse complement strand
GATAATCCGCAATGCTGTCTGTCTAATTCTCATTGGCAGGAAGAGGTGCTCAAAATACAGTATGAAGGTGTTCTGTGTGAAAGGTGTAAGGAAATAATAAGGCAATAAAAAAGGGGAAGAGTTTTCAATAACTCCCCCCCCCCTGTTAATTTTAAAGTAAATGAATCTTCTTCTAAGTTCTGGTTTATCCTTCGCTGCCGCTAAGAATATCTATTGCTACCCGAGCAGCTTTTTTACCGGAAAGTAACATTCCACCGAATGTTGGCCCCATTCTAGGAAGCCCGTATATTGTGTTAACGGACATACCACAAGCAATCAATCCGGGGTGAACTAGTCCTGTATATTCAACTAGCGCTTCTTCAGATTTCTCAACCCACATAGATCCATGTCCGGGGAGTTTTTTGTAAAGCCCCTGTTGAGAAAGCCTGTTAACACAGTAAGCGTCGTGCCCGGTAGCATCGATAACTAGTTTTGATTCTATAGCTATAGGATCTAAACAGGTAATTTCCTTTGGCATATTAGCGATCGGAGTCCAGTTGATAACAATCCCCGCAACACGTCCGTTCTCTCTGTATACGAGGTCATCGAACATTGTCATGTTACGTATCTTTGCTCCGGCTTCACAGGTCATAGCAATTAGTTTAGAGCAAGCATAAGGACCGTCTGCTACACATAGACCTGGCTCTACCTCTTCATATGGTACTTCTATTTCATCAAGCACTTCATTTCCAGGTGTCCTTACGGTGACTTTATTCATTAAGTAGCCGCCAATCCAGAATCCGCCTCCCAGGTAATTCATTCTTTCCACTAGAAGTACTTTGTATTTTGCTTTTGCAATATCCTTAGCAGCAACAAGACCACTTGGTCCTGCTCCGACTACTATTACATCGCTATCAATATATTCGATAAATTCATCTGCAAACCCCTGTACAATTGCTTTGGTGACTTCTTTTTCACCAATAGGAGCAAATTTAATAGTATCAGCCATAAAAGAATTACCTCCGTTAAATCACTGTAAATTAGTCCGTTCTAATCTATCATAGATTGAGGTTGCGTCAATAGAGATAAAGCAATCTGAACCAGTATTTTGAAATACGTTGTTGTAGCTAATATACGGTTTATAAGTTATTTTATTATTCATCCTAGATTTAACGTAATATTCCCCAAGTAGACTACGGAGGTAATAAGATGCCAGTTTCTATTAGAACTCTATTTATTGTAGCTGTGTTTCTATTGTTTAATGTATATCAATCGTTTGCAGGGCTGGTAATGGAAAGGGAAAGATATGAAGAAGGTGGTCAAAAAGTAAGAGGAACTATTTATATGCAAGACAATAAAGTTAAATCTTTTGATGAAGAAGGTCAGTTTTCTGCAATATTTGATTTAAATACCGGTGAAATGATACAGGTTGACAACTTATCAAAGACATATTCATCTACAAAAGCCGAGGATTATTTTGCGTATTACAAACAATATTCCCTAAAGATGAAAACTGCTATGATGCAACAGCTTTCAGAGCTTCCCCCTAATCAAAGAGCACAGGCAGAGGGGATGATGAAGCGACAAGGAATTGAGCTTCCCGGCAATAATGTCAGGGCTGTGGACGTTATTCTTAAAAAAACAGGCGATACCAATAAAATCGCCGGATATGAGGCAGTAAAATATGAGATATATAGAGATGGTAAGCTTGATGAAGAAATTTGGACAAGCAGCTATGTAGGTTTTCAAGAAGAAATTGATACAAAAGAAATGATTGAATATCTAAGTGAGCTTAGAAAGATTGAAGACAGCATGAGGGGGAGCAGTTTGTTGTCCCAAGCGTCTGAGCAAACTTATACAGAAGTATTTAGTACGGGTTTTCCAATGAAAACAATTGATTATCCACTCTCGGGAAATTCAATTGTTGAGGAAACTATTAAAGTCTCTAAGAAAAAAATAGATAGTAGCGAGTTTCAAGCCCCTAAGGGGTATAAAAAAGTACCACTTCAGCAGATGCTACAGTTAAGTTCTCAATAGTAATCACAAACCAATATTAGCTACAAATGAATAAATAAAACTTAAGAATCTAAAAGCTTATTCTTCTTCTTTTGTTTCTTCCATCTCTTCTTCAGATTCTTCTTCCGTTTCAACAACAGTTTCCATTTCGGTTGCTTCTGCAGCCTCAATCTCTACTACCGGTTCAGGTTCTGCTATAAATTCTACTATGTTTCCGTCTGCATCATATCCTTGTACTTCTACGGTAATGTTTGCAGCGACTTCGTGGAAGAGCCTTACACTAATATTATGAGTTCCTATTTCTTTAATAGGGCTATCCAGTTCTATATTCTTTCTTGATACTTCAAGACCAATTTCTTTCAAAGCGTCTGATATATTTTGGGAGGTAACCGACCCAAACAATTTGTTGTCTTCACCAACCTTAACTGGAATAGTAACGCTAGCTCCATCAAGTTTTGATGCAAAACCCTGAGCTTCGGCTTTTAAACCCTCTTCACGTTTCTGAATAATGTTACTTTTTTGCTCCCAAATTTTTATGTTTCCAGGAGTTGCTCTAATAGCCATTTTCTGTGGAATTAGATAGTTTCTAGCTAATCCATTCTTAATTTCTTTTATTTCACCCATTCTACCAACTGAGTCGACGTCTGTTATAAGTATAACCCTCATCTTATTTAAACCTCCGAGTGTTTCTAGTTAAATCAGTATTGCTAAAATTTTTCTTCCTCTGCCTAATTTAATGAAGCACTGTATAAGGAAGAAGCGCCATAAATCTTGATCTCTTTATAGTAGTGGCAAGTTGTCTTTGATGATAAGCACAAAGACCTGAACTTCTTCTTGGTACGATCTTTTTCCTATCAGTTATAAATCTGGATAACAAATCAACATTTTTATAATCCATATCGATAGAATCTGTGCAAAATCTGCAAACTTTCTTTTTTGAAAAGAATCTTTTATCTCTACGTGAATCCATTATTGAGTCCCTCCTTCTTTTTGAGCACTTGTAATCACTTCTGTCGTTTCTGCTGTAGCTTCTTCTTCAACAATAACTTCTTCAGTTGATTCTGATACGGCAGGAGCAGGCTCAGCCTCTACTTC
>SPCL01000192.1 GCA_004525335.1 Thermodesulfobacteriales bacterium | reverse complement strand
GGGACGTCAGGAAGTTTCTCACTTTTCTTGAAGAGGGACAAATAAAAACCATTCAAGAAATTAAATACGAGAATATTCTTGACTTCCTTTCCCATTTTAAGAAACACGGCTATAGTGACACCACTACTGTCAGAACCATCGTTTCAATAAAACAGTTCTTTAAATATCTGCTGTTAGAAAAGATCATTAAAGAAGACCCCACATCTCAGATACGTACCCCCAAGATGAAAAAAAGCATACCAGGCGTCATTTCTCTTGAGGATGTTGAGAGAGTTCTAGCCTCACCCAATGAATCTACCCCAGAGGGGATCAGGGACCTGGCTATGCTGGAAGTTTTATATGCAACCGGAATTAGGGTGTCCGAGCTCATTTGGCTAAAACTAAACGATGTTAACTTTGAGATGGGATTTGTGATTGTTTACGGCAAGGGGTCAAAAGAGAGAATCGTCCCAATTGGCGGACAAGCGCAGGAGAAATTGAGAACCTATATGGAGCTTTCAAGACCGCTACTTCTTAAGTCTAGGGACTCAAAAGAGTTATTTGTCACAAGAAGAGCTAAAGCAATGACTAGACAGGGATTTTGGAAACTGATCAAAAACTACGCTCTTAAGTCCGGGATAACTAAGCAGATTAGCCCTCATACCATGAGGCATTCTTTTGCTACTCACCTTCTTGAGAGAGGAGCGGATCTCAGAACTATACAGATAATGCTCGGCCACTCAGATATATCAACTACCCAGATCTACACACATGTAGAAAACGAGCGGCTAAAAGAAATTCATAAGAAATATCATCCAAGATCGTAGTAAAGCACTTATAAATCAAGTATATTATCTTCCTAAATAAACCTGTACCATTAACCGCATGAATTTAGACTTCCTTAACCAAATCAACTTTAATTTAATCATAATACAAGCCCCGGTGATACTGCTTTCCCTCACCATTCACGAGTACTTTCATGGCTGGACAGCAAACAAATTGGGAGACCCCACAGCGAAAATGAGAGGAAGGCTTACACTAAACCCAATTGCTCATCTCGATGTTCTGGGAACTATTCTAATGTTTGTAGTGGGATTTGGATGGGCCAAACCGGTGCCGATTAATCCTATGAATTTTAAAGATCCAAAAAAGGGAACTCTTCTTGTTGCTATTGCTGGACCGCTCTCAAACCTAGCCACAGCTGTAGTAGCAGGGATTATACTCCGCCCACTTGTGCCTAAAGTGTTGACGGGAGAGATCGCCCGAGGCACTCTGGAATCAATAGTTGTTGTCATGCTTATTCTTGCCGTAATATATGGAATTGCACTTGCGGTATTTAATTTAATTCCCATACCTCCTCTGGACGGCTCTAGGGTAATGTATGCGGTTTTACCAGATAAATATCTAAATACTTACAGTAGGTTTGAGCCTTACGGAGTATTATTTTTATTTGGTTTATTTTTCTTTGGTAGTGGGATATTTAGCTACTTGCTATATCCTGTATCATACTTATCAGTACTGTTTTCTGGTTATAATTATGGAGACCTGAGGGCAATAATGGGATTATTCCTAGGATGACAGATATAAACAGAGAACAACTTGAGCTTCAAAACCCAGAGCCATGTCTGGTTAAAGTTCAACTATTCGAGGGTCCGCTCGATTTACTGCTTCATTTAATTAAAAAAAATGATTTAGATATTTACGACATTCCGATTGCAATAATTACTGAGCAGTATATCGAATACTTAGAATTCATGAAAGTGTTGAATCTTCAATTTGCGGGCGAATATCTTGTTATAGCGGCAGAGCTTAGTCTTGTAAAATCTAAGATGCTTCTACCAAAACCCGTGATAGAAGAAGAGGAAGAAGACCCAAGAGCAGAGCTAGTCAGGAGACTTATCGAATATCAGATATATAAAGACGCCGCAACTGATCTGGTCGGAAGAGACGTTCTTGGAAGAGATGTATTTAAGAGAGAATATGTTGATACCTCTTTTGAACAAAACGAGGAAGTTGAGCTGATTCCGGTAGATCTGTGGTCACTGATTGAGGCATTCAGGGAGTTTTATAAACGAAGAAGCTACCTTTGGGCAGAAGAGATTTCGTATGAAGCCGAATCTATGTCAATGGATGACAAGATTGAGCAGATATTGTTGCGGTTACAAGACCATAGACAATTAAAAATTGAAGAACTTTTTGATGATTGCTCGTCAAAATTTGATCTTGTGATAACATTCTTAGCATTACTTGAGTTGGCGCGTACAGAAAACGTGGATGTTGTTCAGGATTCGCCAGAATCTCCAATCCTAATAACTTACTCAGGAGAAGCCGAAAGTGGATCTTTCTGATATCAAAAAAGCGATAGAAAGTATTATCTTCATATCAGATCAGCCTGTATCGGTTGATAAGCTGTCTCTTGCCTTTCCTAATGTTGAACGCGCTCAGTTGAGAAAGTGTTTAAAAGAGCTGGTTGAGGAATGGGACGCCTTAAATCGGGGATTTCTATTATCAGAGATAGCAGGCGGGTTTCAATTTAGAACCGACCCAAGATACAGTGAGGACATATCTAACTATAATAAAAAAGTTAGAAAATTCCGCCTCAGCCGACCGGCGCTTGAAGTGACCGCAATAATTGCCTATAAACAACCAGTCACAAAAGTTGAAATTGAAGCTATTAGAGGTGTTGATTCTTCAGGCGTCATTAACGTTCTAATGGAAAGAAGGGTTATTGAAATTAAAGGAAGGAAAGAAGTTATAGGCAAACCTTTTCTGTATGGAACAACGGCTGAATTTCTGGAGGTATTTGGCCTGAAAACTCTAAACGACCTACCAACATTAAAAGAACTAGATGAAATAACGCAGAATTTAGAACCAAGCATCACACCTGTGCCGGAGGATAACGAAAGCACTTTATAATTCAAATATTAACCTAACTATATGGACCCAAAGACAGTCCTAGAACAACTAAGAACATATTTTCTTGATTCGGGGTTTAACCTAACCCTCGCAATTAACTCAGCCAAATACAACGCTGCTAACGGGGGCGCTAAAAATTTAGAATCCATATTTCCTCAAGCCAAATCTATCATTCTTGTTGGTTTTGCGGGAAAGGAGTTCTGGAGTATTTTCCTAGATTATCTTCAAAATAACCCCGAGTTTAAAAAAAACAATATTGATCTGATCGATAACTATTCAGTACTTAAATTTGTTGAAGCGTCAGAGATTCTAAATACTAATCAAATTGATTTTAAAACGGTTTACCCTTTCGGCGACAATGCATTAGATTTGAATTTTCTAAAACTTGGAGAGCTCGCAGGAGCTGGCGTGCCGAGTCTGCTGGGAATTCTCCTACACCAGGTTTATGGACCTTGGATATCATTAAGGGGAGCCTTTATAACTAACATGGAGCTCAGTGAATACGATGAGCCCCTATCTGATTTCTCCCCCTGCCCTTCGTGTGATAAGCCTTGCATTTCTGCCTGTCCTATAAATACAATATCAGAATTAGGTTGGGACTGGGAGTCCTGTATGAAATTTAGAATCAGCGATGAGACCTGCTCTAGTTTGTGCGCATCAAGACGCGCATGCCCGTATGGGCAAGAGGAGCAATACACCCTAGAACAGCTTCATTATCACCACAAATTTGTGCTAAAAAGTGTTAAACAGTATTTTAAAGAAAACCCCAAATCTTAAAAAATATT
>SPCL01000104.1 GCA_004525335.1 Thermodesulfobacteriales bacterium | reverse complement strand
TTGCGTCTAGAGGGTTTGTAACAAGTATTAGAATTGCGTTTGGTGATTTTGCGGCTACGTTCTCTGTAACCTGCTTAACCACATTTGTGTTTGTTGAAATAAGGTCATCTCTGCTCATTCCGGGTTTGCGGGGAATTCCGGAGGTGATTACTACAATATCGGACCCTTCTGTTTCATCATAACTATTTGTTCCCGTAATGTTTGAGTCGTACCCATAAATAGGGTTCATCTGCATCATGTCGAGTGATTTGCCTTGAGGCATGCCTTCTACAATGTCTACTAAAACAATATCACCTAACTCCATCTGAGATAGCATTAAAGCTGTTGATGCGCCTACATTTCCAGCGCCAATCACTGAAATTTTTGGTCTAGCCATTTTATTGCTCCTTTATTTTTTCTTTCTTAAATATTGGGATCAAAACCCGTTTTTTGTTTTATTTAGTTTTATACCCTGTCCATATTTTCAGCTACTGCTTCTCCAAACTCTGAGCACTTAAGTAGTTTGGCATTATCAAGCTGACGTTCTAGGTCATATGTAACTGTCTTATCCAGAATAGTTTTTTCCATGGCTTTTAATATTAAGTCACCTGCTTCATTCCATCCAAGATACTCAAACATCATGACTCCTGAAAGAATTAGAGAGCTAGGATTAACTTTATCTAGACCTGCGTATTTTGGTGCTGTTCCGTGTGTGGCTTCAAAAAGAGCCAGATGGTCTCCTATGTTGCCTCCAGGAGCCATACCTAATCCGCCAACTTGAGCAGCGCACGCATCAGACAAATAGTCTCCGTTAAGGTTTGGAGTGGCAATCACTTGATAGTCTTTAGTTCTTGTTAATATCTGCTGAAGCATATTGTCGGCAATTCTGTCTTTAATAATAACTTTGCCCTCTGGCTTCTTGCCGTCATACTTATCCCAAAACTCGTCCTCTGTAATGGTGCGGTCCGGAAATTCTTCTTTTGCAAGGTCATAACCCCAGTCCCTAAAAGCGCCTTCTGTATACTTCATAATATTTCCTTTATGCACTATGGTGACGCTTTCAAGACCTCTTTTCAATGCATGTTTAATTGCCTTTTTGACAAGTCTTTTTGTTCCAAGAGGACTTATAGGTTTTATTCCTATTCCAGAATTTTCTCTTATAAAGACGCCGTAATTTTCAACCAAATATTTTCTGATCTCATAAGCTTCCTTAGTGCCGCTCTGCCACTCTATGCCAGAATAAAGGTCCTCTGTATTTTCCCTGAAAATGATCATATCCATATCTTCAGGCCTTTTAACAGGTGAAGGTGTGCCTTTTATATATTTAATAGGGCGTACGCAGGCGTAGAGGTCTAAAATCTGTCTTAAAGCTACGTTTAAGCTTCTCATGCCCCCTCCAATAGGGGTAGTGAGAGGGCCTTTTATTGAAACAACATATTCTTTAAGATCTTCAATGGTTTTGTCGGGTAGCCATTCTCCTGTTTCTTCAAAGGCTTTTTCTCCCGTTAATACTTCGTGCCATACTATTTTTTTTTGACCGCGGTATGCTTTCTCAACTGCAGCATCAAATACGATTTGTGACGCGTGCCAAACATCAGGCCCTATACCGTCACCTTCGATGAAAGGAATAATTGGATTATCCGGAACAATTAAGCAGTCGTTTTTCTTATCAATCTGTATCTTATTCCCCACTTGGGGTTTTTCGGATGACATTGTTTAAGCTCCCCTTTTCATTCTCTAATTTTGGTTTAAAAATATAAACCAAATAAATCAAAATTCAAATCATACCAGCAAATCCGGCGTATTTTGGGCTAACTGAGCAATTTTTTTCTCTTTTCCATTAACTTTGACAAAATTTGAAGACTTCGTAATTTAAGACAGAGATTATGACTTGTCCTGCATCATTTGTCTGAGCACCGTCTGTAAAATGCCTCCATTTTTGTAATAATCGACTTCTACAGGACTGTCCAAGCGGCATATTGCGTTAAATGTGAAATCTTGGCCTCCTGGGGGCATTACTCTTACTAAGATGTCTTTTCCAGGTGCAAGCCCGTCTTCTATACCTTCGATGTCAAATTTTTCATATCCTGTAATTCCTAATGATTCAGCGCTGTCTCCCTCTTTAAACTGAAGTGGAAGAACTCCCATTCCAACAAGATTACTTCTGTGAATTCTTTCAAAACTTTCTGAAATTACAGCACTAACACCCAATAGCAGTGTTCCTTTTGCGGCCCAGTCTCTTGAGCTTCCTGTACCGTATTCTTTCCCGCCTATTACAATTAGTGGAACACCTTCTTGTTGATATCTGATTGAAGCATCATATATGGAAAGCTCTTCATTGGTTGGGACATGTTTTGTTACCCCGCCCTCTGAGCCTTCAACCATAAGGTTTTTAATACGAATGTTTGCAAAAGAACCCCTAACCATAATCTCATGATTCCCTCTTCTCGATCCAAAGCTGTTGAACTCTCTTGGTTCAACTCCTTTAGATATTAAATATTCTCCTGCCGGTCCGCCTTTTGGTATAGAGCCAGCCGGTGATATGTGGTCTGTAGTTATGGAATGGCCTAAAACTGCAAGTGCATGTGCGCCCTTTATATCATTTGTTTCAGGTAGATCCAAAGTAAGGTCATCAAAGAAATTCGGCTCTCTTATATAAGTAGAGCTGTCATCCCATTCATATAGGTTTCCTTCAGGTGTTTCAAGCCCTTTCCAAGTATCGTCTCCCTCAAAAACTTGTGAATATTGTGCTTTGAATATTCCCGGGTTTAGTACATTTCGAACCGTCTCTTTTACTTCATCCTGAGTAGGCCAAATATCTTTCAAGAAAACGGACTCGCCGTCTGTTCCTATTCCTATTGGTTCGTTATATATATCAATGTCCACTGTTCCGGCAAGAGCAAATGCTACAACTAGTGGGGGTGAAGCTAAGTAGGAGAATTTTACTAAAGGATGTACACGGCCTTCGAAGTTTCTGTTGCCGCTTAATACAGCGGATACGGTTAAATCATTTTCCTTGATTGCCTCTTCTATAGGAGCAGCTAGAGGGCCGCTGTTTCCAATGCAGGTAGTACAACCATAGCCTACGAGATCAAACCCAAGTTTATCTAAGTATGGTGTTAGTCCTGCGGCATCTAGGTAATCTGTAACAACTCTTGAGCCTGGGGCCAAGCTTGTTTTAACAGTAGGGTCAATGGTGAGACCTTTCTCTACCGCTTTTTTAGCTACAAGTCCTGAAGCAACCATAACTGATGGATTTGAAGTGTTTGTGCAACTCGTTATAGCCGCAATTGCAACAGATCCGTTCCCCATCTCAGAAGAGTTCCCGTTTAATTGTACAGCTACTCTTTTGCCTAGATCAGCTCCGTTTCCGGTTTTTTCTTTTAGTGAATTCTCAAATGAATTTTTCAGATTTTTTAATGAAACTCTATCCTGAGGACGGCTAGGTCCAGCCATTGAGGGCTCAACTGTTGAGATATCAAGCGCCAGGGTATCTGTGTAGTTGGGGTCAGGAGTATCATCTGTTCTGAAAATACCCTGTGCTTTTGTGTAAGCTTCAACTAGATCTACTACGTCTTCTCTTGCAGTAATTCTGAGGTAGTTTAGCGTTTCAGAATCAACAGGGAAAAATCCCATTGTAGCTCCGTATTCTGGTGCCATATTGGCGATAGTTGCTTTATCGGATAAGGCTAGCTTACTTAGACCCGGTCCGTAGAATTCTACGAACTTGCCTACAACTCCTTTTTTTCTTAGCATTTGTGTAACTGTAAGTACAAGGTCTGTTGCTGTAACTCCTTGCTTAAGCTCCCCGTGTAGCTTAAATCCGATCACATCTGGAACTAACATGTATAGGGGTTGTCCCAACATACATGCCTCAGCTTCAATACCGCCTACTCCCCAGCCAAGAACGCTGAGCCCATTTATCATAGTAGTGTGGGAATCAGTACCAACAAGGGTATCGGGGAAGACTACTTTCTCTGCGCCTACAACGCGTGTTGATACCACGTCAGCCAGGCACTCAAGATTGACCTGGTGAACAATGCCGGTTCCCGGTGGAACAACTCTAAAATTGTCAAAAGCCTTTTGAGCCCATCTTAAAAATGCATATCTTTCACCGTTTCTTTCATACTCACGCTCTACATTCATTGCGAAGGCTTTCTGGGTTCCGAAATAGTCGACTTGCACTGAGTGGTCGATAACTAAGTCTACAGGCACTATAGGGTTAATTTTATTAGGATCCCCGCCGAGTCTGTTTACAACAGACCTCATCGCCGCAAGATCAACAACACAAGGCACACCAGTGAAATCTTGAAGAATAACCCTTGCAGGATTATAAGGGATTTCTTGGCTTCCTATATTCTCTGGGGTCCAGTTAGCTAGTGCTTTTACATGGATATCATTTACGACAGTTCCGTCATAGTTTCTCACTACGTTTTCTAGTAGAATTCGAATAGATACGGGCAGCTTAGAGAAATCACCGCCAAAGCTTTCTTCTATAGTTTTTAGTGAATAATATTTCACTTCACCCGAGGGTAAATTAAGCGTAGAAAGTGCATTTAATTTGTTATTAATCTGACTCATGAAAATCTCCTTAAATTAATTTGCAGATAAAACGGAAGGAATCCCCCGAATCCCCGTAATTCTACAATTAAATCACCACAAATCAAGAATATAAGGTGTCTTAGTGAAGATAAGAGGTCAAAATATGCGTATTTTTGATAATAATTAGGATAAACTTTGAGCTTGAAGCGGTATATACTAATATTTTCATGCTATAAACTTATTTTCATGCTATAAACTGAAAATATTCTTTAGATTGACGAATCAAACCCATAAATTTTTATTAGTCGACTTTTCTAAAAATTAAAGTGCCGTTAGTCCCACCAAATCCAAATGAGTTGCTTAGTACCGTTGTAATTTTGGCGTCCCTAGCTTCGTTAGGTACATAATCCAAATCACAATCAGGATCGGGGGTGTTGTAATTAATAGTTGGTGGGATTATTCCCTTATCTATCGCTAATACACTAAATGCTGCTTCGATACCACCGGCTGCGCCTAATAGATGGCCAGTCATAGATTTAGTAGAACTTACCGGGATGTCATAGGCTTTATCCCCTATTACTTCTTTGATAGCCCTAGTTTCATTCACATCATTTAATTGAGTTGAAGTTCCGTGAGCATTTATATAATCAATTTCTTCGGGGTTAATTTGTGCTTCCTTTATAGCGGCTTGCATGCACCTGACGGGACCGCCTAAAGAAGGTGCCGTGATGTGGCTTGCGTCACTGCTCATACCAAAGCCGATTACTTCTGCATATATTCTGGCGCCGCGTTTTTTTGCAAATTCCATTTCTTCTAGAATTAACATTCCAGAGCCTTCAGCTATGATAAATCCATCTCTATTCAAATCAAATGGACGTGAAGCGCCCTGTGGATCTTCATTATTTGTAGACAGCGCGCGCATGGCATTAAATCCACCCAGACTTAAAGGATTTATGGGGGCCTCAGTTCCTCCAGCTATCATAACATCAGCCTCTCCCCTCTGTATTGCTATCATTGCATAACCTATGGCATGGGTGCTGGCAGCACATGCTGTTGTTGTAGAACAGTTAGGTCCTTTTGCATTAAAAGTAATCGAGACATGACCTGCTGCAAGATTAGTAATGATATTCGGTATAAAAAATGGTGACATACGGCTGGGGCCCTTTTCTTCTAACAATATTACTGTGTTTCTAAAGGTATCCATCCCACCAATACCGGAACCAATTAAAGTCCCCACTCTAGGTGATAACTCTTCAGTTATCTCAAGTCCTGAATCCTCAAGAGCAAGCTTGGTACTTGCTACCGCATATTGAATGAATCTATCAGTTTTTCGCGCTTCTTTCGGATTCATAAACTCTTCAGCATTAAAATTGGTTATTTCACCACCAATTTTTGTTTTATGTTCGGTGATGTCAAACCTTTCAATTGTCTTAATGCCTGAACGACCGTTGCAAATGGCGTCCCAAGTCTCTTTATTTCCTATACCTGTTGGAGTAATGAGACCAATGCCAGTTACCGCTACCCTTCTACTCATTACTTTTTGCGCTCCATAATAAAGTTTATCGCATCTTGTACGGTAATGATTGATTCTGCATCTTCATCAGAGATTTCCAAACCAAACTCATCTTCCATAGACATGATGAGCTCTACTAAGTCTAATGAATCAGCTCCTAAATCTTCTATGAATGAAGATTCCGGGGTAATCTCATCTTCTGCTTTTCCAAGTTGACTTGCAACCATTTCCCTTACTTTGCCAAGAATTTCTTGATCCTGAGTCATAATTAAATACCTCCTTTAATTTTAAGTGTATATTCCGCCGTTGACTCTAAATACTTCTCCTGTTATATACGCAGCATCGTCAGATACCAAAAAAGCAACGGCGCCGGCTATATCTTCAGGTGTACCGAACCTATTTAGCGGTATTCTAGAAATATAATCTTTTTTCAACTCTTCTGTTAATTCGTCAGTTATATCTGTTTTTATAAATCCTGGGCTAACAGCGTTTACCGTTATCCCTCTTGAAGCCATTTCTCGTGCGCATGCTTTGGTAAAGCCAATAATGCCCGCTTTAGACGCAGCATAGTTAGTTTGACCGGCATTGCCCATCTCTCCCACAACTGATGTTAAATTTACTATTCTTCCTTCCCGTTGTTTGAACATGTTACGTGTAACCGCTTTAGTGCAGTTGAATATCCCTTTTAAATTTATTGAGATAACATTGTCCCAATCCTCTTCTTTCATTCTCATGAGTAATGTATCTTTGGTGATCCCCGCATTATTAATCAGTATATGGAGACCTCCTAGCTTTTCAATAATTTTATCAACTTCCTCATGTACTGCATCAAAATCCGCAACATCAAATTTAGACGTAAACACCTGGCCGCCGGATTCTTCAATTTCTTTTTTAGTGTCTTCTGCAGCAGTTTCGTTCTGAATATAATTAATGACTACTGTTGCTCCCTGAGATGCGAGTCTTTTAGAAATAGACTTTCCTATTCCTCTTGAACCGCCAGTAATTAGAGCAACTTTACCTTTCAGATTATCCATTATTTATCGACTCCAGTTGTGAGATCTTCTCAAAATTGCTGACTGAAACATCAGATAAAGTTCTCTTAATCAGTCCAGCTAGGACATTTTTAGGCCCAATTTCTATGAAATGATTACAGCCTTGATTT
>SPCL01000291.1 GCA_004525335.1 Thermodesulfobacteriales bacterium | reverse complement strand
CCGATTTTCCGGGGTGAAGAAATTCGATTTCCTGAGCATCCAGAAATTCAACATCATTCCATATGTTTAGGATCTGAAAGCCTTTTTCCAAGATGCTTTTAAAATCGAAGAAATCAAATTCCTTCTTTCCCCAGAATTCCGGCATTCTCGTTCCGGTTGCCGTCGCGGCTATTTTTCTAATTTCATTTGGTAATTCGCTATTTTCTTTTGGAAGATAAACTTTGCCAATTTCAAAAAGCCTTAAGTCATGTTCCTGGTGGTTTAAATTTAAAACCGTATTCTTTAAAAGACCCGGCACTAGGCTTGTCCTCATCGCTGAGCTTTCAGTTGTAAGGGGGTTCAAAATTTTAAGTGCGTCGGTTTTGTTAATAAGGCTCAGTAACTCATGATCTTCAAAGCTATAGTTAATTGCCTCATTAAACCCGCTTGATATAAAAACTTCTTTAAATTTATCTTGAGTAAATTTGTTGATATTAACCTTGTCCGATTTCATCCTTACTACAGGAAGCGTAGTGGGTATATTGTTGTATCCATGCAGTCTCGCTGCTTCCTCAATTAAATCTATCTCTCTTGTGATGTCTACTCTAAAAGTCGGGATGCGGAATGTGAATTCACCGCCGGATGAGCTTATAACATCAAATTCAAGCCCGTTTGCTATTCTGGTTAACTCCTCCGAGCTGATATTAGTGCCTAACACACGGTTCGCTTTGTCTAGTGAAAGACTTACCTCTCCAGGTTCAATTGGAGTCGGATATTTATCTATAACTCCGGCTGCGATTTCGCCTTGTGCCAACTCTCGTATGAGTTCTGCTGCTCTATCAAGCGCCTTAACTACTGAGTTCGGATCAACCCCTCTTTCAAATCTATAAGAGGATTCTGATCTGAGCCCGGTCTCTTTAGAAGTTCTTCTCACCGTAACCGGGTCGAAATAAGCACTTTCAAGTAAAACATTTTTTGTGCTATCCGATACTTCTGTATTTGCTCCTCCCATAACTCCTGCAAGAGCTATGGGCCTTTTTCCATCACAAATAAGAAGATCGTCTTGGGTTAGCTTTCTTTCTATATCATCCAGGGTTTTAATTATCTCCCCGTCTTGAGCTGCCCTAACTACAATCTTGTTTTCTTCAAGCAGATCATAGTCAAAAGCATGAAGAGGTTGGCCGAATTCTAATAGAACAAAATTTGTAATATCTACGACGTTATTAATTGACCTTATGTCAGATGATTCGAGTCTTGTTTTTAGCCAGGCTGGGGAAGGGCCGATTTTTACGTTTTTTATGACCCTGCATGAATATCTCGGACATTTCTCAGGATCAAGTAATTCTACTTTTGCAATGTTATTTATATCCTCGCCTTCTTCGGCAATCTGTAAGTCAGGATATTTTGCTGTTTTGCCTATTAAGGCAGCCACTTCCCTGGCAACTCCAATTACACTTAGGCAGTCCGGACGATTAGGGGTTATGCCGACTTCAAAAACAACATCGTTCAAACCCAATTCATCTACAATTGCATTTCCCACGGTTGCAGATTCCGGAAGAATTATAATGCCGTCGCTTTCTTCTCCAAGGCCAAGCTCGTTCTGAGCACATAACATGCCCTCTGATACTTCTCCCCTGATCTTAGCTTTTTTGATTTTTAGCCCGTCAGCAAATTTAGGCCCAGGAGGGAGTTTTGCGCCTATTTTGGCAAGTGCAACTTTATCACCTGCTTTCATATTTGTTGCGCCGCAGACGATTGGATATGTAATCTCGCCATCTGTGACCTTACAAAGTGAGAGTTTCTCCGCATCCGGGTGGGGTGTTAATTCTGTAATTAGGGCGGCTACTATGTTATCAAGACCTTTGCCCTGATAAATTACATCTTCTACCTCAAGCCCAGCCATAGTAAGCCTGTCAGATAGTTCTTCAGGGGATAGATCAAAATCTATGTAGTCTTTTAGCCAGTTTAGTGTGAATTTCATTTTTGCCCCGGGACAATATGAAATAGTTACATATTCTTAAGACAGGGTCAATACCGTAATCTAAATACTGTGATATTGATTTTTATAGAATGAAATTGCGGAGAAATAATGAAGCCCTCGGAAAAGGGCCTCATTACTTGTTTTTAAACAATTT
>SPCL01000209.1 GCA_004525335.1 Thermodesulfobacteriales bacterium | reverse complement strand
TGCTCGACACTTCCGTTCGGATATAAAAGCTCATACGGAGACATCGAGGCGTCACCTACTATGATTACCT
Organism: Thermodesulfobacteriales bacterium; assembly: GCA_004525335.1. Classification (GTDB taxonomy): domain Bacteria; phylum Desulfobacterota_D; class UBA1144; order Nemesobacterales; family UBA2774; genus CR02bin9. Next base: position 3,127 of record SPCL01000209.1, on the reverse strand, counting down.
TATAATCACTGTTGTAAGTATGCAGCACTTCAAATGTAGGCACTGCTTCCTGCCGTCTCCTGAGATTATCTTTCCAGACAGATTCATAGAGACAGTTATGAAAATAATAGTGCTCTAAATGCTTGAACTCATACTTGGCAGCAGAGAACAGACGTGAGCAAAGCTCAATATGATCGTCCATCGAGCCTCCTATATCTAAAAAGAGAAGAACTTTTACATTATTCTTCTTGGCCGCCGCCATCTCAAGCTCAAGTAGTCCTGCGTTCCTGGAGGTTTTATCGATAGTCTTATCTAGGTCCAGCTCTACTTTTGTCCCCTCTCGGGTTAAAATGCGAAGCCTTCTTAACGCCATCTTCAAGTTTCTGGTTTCAAGCTCAACACCGTCGTCCAAATCCTTGAACTCTCTCTTATCCCAGACCTTCACAGCCCTTCTGTTTCTACTTTCTTCCTGCCCAATTCTGATCCCCTCAGGATTAAAACCATATGCACCGTATGGCGATCTCCCGCCTGTTCCAATCCATTTGTTGCCGCCCTCATGCCTTTTCTTCTGAGTCTTCATCAGCTCTTTGAGCCGCTCTAGCAGTTTATCTAGCCCGCCCATTGCTTTAATCATTGCCTTATCTTCTTCAGACAGCTCATTTACAAAACTCTTTCTGATCCACTCCTCAGGGATTTTCATAAACTCTTCCAAATCGATCTTCTCTATCCCTTCAAAGTAATAGCCAAACAAAAGATCGAATCTATCCAAATGATGCTCGTGTTTTATTAGAGATGTGCGGCTAAGGTAATAAAAGTCATCGACGCTATACTCGACAACATCTTTATCAAGCGCTTCAAGGAATGTCAGGTGTTCCCTGATTGTTACCGGAATACCGTCATTTTTTAGTAGTAAGAAAAAGTCTAGAAACATCTCTCACCTGATTTGTTAATTGTAACTAGTTACCGTCTAAATCTGAGTCTGATACGAGTAAGCAAATCGTGGTCTTGCTCGTTCTTAATAAGGGCACCTGCATAAGGAGGTAGTTTCTCAGATAAATCCATATCTCCCAACTCAGATTCTGTTACCTTTCCGACCATAAGAAGCTTGATCCAGTCAATGAGCTCACTTGTAGAGGGCTTTTTCTTAAGCCCGTCTACTTCTCTGAGATCGTAAAAAATATTCATTGCGTTATTTATCAGCTTGCTTTCAAGTTTGGGGTAGTGAACCTTTACAATTGATTTAAGGGTATCGCGCTCCGGAAAACTTATGTAATGGAAGAAGCATCTTCTTAAAAAGGCATCGGGCAATTCTTTTTCGTTGTTGGAAGTAATGATAATTATTGGTCGGTGTTTAGCTTTAATTGTCTTCTGCAGTTCATAGCAGTAGAATTCCATTTTATCTAGCTCTAGGAGCAAATCATTTGGGAACTCAATATCAGCTTTATCAATCTCATCTATTAATAACACAACTTGCTTTTTAGAGTCAAATGCATCCCACAATTTACCCTTCTGTATATAATTGGCGATGTCATTTACCTTCTCATCTCCAAGTTGAGAATCTCTGAGTCTGGATACAGCGTCGTATTCATACAGACCCTGCTGTGCGGTGGTAGAGGATTTTACATGCCAGGTGATTATTTCTTTCCCAAGAGCTTCAGCCACTTCAAAAGCCAGCATTGTCTTACCTGTGCCGGGCTCTCCTTTGATTATCAGTGGACGCTCCAGAGTTATTGAAGCATTCACGGCCAAGTTTAAATCTCTTGTAGAAATATAACTATCTGTACCTTGAAATTTCATATTGCAACCCTCTTAAACTGCTTGATTATTTAATTAGAATACCTGCTCAAGCCAATTTACTTAAATCTTATCAGACGGGTTCTCATCATCAGCGTGGTATGGGGGTATGGATACTACAAGAAGCCTATTATTTTCTGAAGCTCTTAGGACTTTATGATGAATTCCCTTTTTGACTACAACTAAGTCATCTTTAGACGACTCGACTGTCCAGATATTTTGGGTTTCAGGATCGTAAAACTCAAACTTCATATTCCCATCTAAAACAAAAAATATCTCATCAAAAGTTGCATGATAATGGGCATCCATCTGCTCCAAATCAACAGCAATGGCCACCCCTGCTTTCTCATACTCAGTAGAGTTTAAAATCTCACGCATTTCCCTGGCATAAGGGGAATCTAAAACGTTATGCTCTGAATATTTTTTAGTGATCACTATAATTCTCTTGTCTTAATTAATTTTTTGTAACTTTATTTCGCAGATACTCTTTCCAAAATCTGATATACCCTGCTCACCATATCTCTTGGGTCTTCAAGATAACCCGCCGCTATCAAAGTGTTATCCAAGATTTGCTCGGTTACGAGTTTAGCTGTATCGGCGTCTTTATCTTTGAGCGCTGAAAGATTTTTAATAAGCTCATGATTCGTGTTAATTTCAAGATTAACAGAATTTTGCATATTAACATCCTGCTTCATAGCTTTCATCATACGTCGCATTGACGGGGTCATGACTTTATCTGCGTTTAGAGCAATCGCCGGGCTATCCACTAAACGCTTACTGACGCTGACATCGTTGACAGCATCACCAAGCGTCTCCTTTATCCACTCGCATAGAGCTATCGAATCTTTTTGAGACAGTGATTTCTTCTTCTTACCTGAGGGGACTTCCTCAAGCTCAATATCAGAATTATCTGCAGAGACAAAATCTTTGTCTGCATACTTTACAAGACTGGTCATGACAAATTCATCAACCGGCTCATAGAGATAAAGCACTTCAATCCCGTGCGCCTTAAATGCTTCCAAATGCGGCCCGTTATCTATTGTTTCTCTATTAGGCGCATATAAATAATAGATTTCTTTCTGCTCTTCTTTCATACGAGATACATAATCATCAAGTGTGGTAAGCTCACCTTTCTCGGTAGCCGAGGACTCAAAGCGAAGGAGCTTGGCTAGCTGTTCGCGGTTCTTAAAATCCGCAGCAACACCTTCTTTTATGAATATAGAGAAGTTCTTATAAAACTCTTTGTATTTATCAGCATCTTTTTTAGATTCATCTTCAAGCATTTTAATAAAACGCCCTGTTATTACCTGACCGATTTTACTGGTAAGCGCACTGTCCTGCATACTCTCACGGG
>SPCL01000257.1 GCA_004525335.1 Thermodesulfobacteriales bacterium | reverse complement strand
TTATCATCAGGATTAATTATTCTTTTAATATTGTCAATCTTACTGATATTTGGGTAAACATTTGCAATTTCTGTCAATCTATTGTTTATATCTTCATATGAGATTAAACCATGTTTATATCCATCTTCAAAATCACTTATTGTATAACATATATGGAAAAAACGGTCAAAATGACCACCTAAGACCGGAGCAAAAAGACCACCCCCTCGCCGGAGCAAACTGACCACCCTTCACCGGACCAAATTGACCACCCAAAACCGGAGCAAAGAGACCACCCCCTTTAGTCTTGTTTTTTAATCATGATTTATTAGGCTGAATGATTAACGTTGAGGGTATTATAAAATACCTATCATTTATGTCTAACAATTTAATTATTATGAGTAAAGCAAGAACGATCTTAAAAATGTACACCGAGGGTGTAAGTAAACAATCAATCAGTCTCCGCACAGGAGCAACACGAAACACGGTAAAGAAGTATATCCGGCAATTTATTGCTCTGGGTAAGACGCTGGAAGAGATTAATAAACTCAGTGATACTCAACTGGAAGCAGTGTTTTCAACGCCCCGATCGGAGGTCCTTCCAGACAAGCGTAAGGCAGAGCTGATGGCCTTCTTTCCTGGTATGGAGAAAGCTCTCAAGCGCAAAGGCGAGACGCGGGAAAAACAATGGGAGCAATATTTTCTTAAACATCCGGATGGTTATCGTAAAACGCAGTTCAATGAACATTATAATCTATGGAGTAAGAAGGTGAACTCTTCGATGCATATGGAGCATAAGAGCGGTGACAAGATGTATGTGGACTATACCGGTGATAAGCTGTCCTTTGTTGATCAGTCAACAGGAGAAGTGGTTCCGACAGAAGTATTCGTCGCCATCCTGGGTTCCAGCCAGCTGACCTATGTTGAGGCATCCATGACTCAAAGGAAAGAAGACTTTGTAAGTTCCTGCGAAAATGCACTTCATTACTTCGGAGGCATGCCACAGGCCATTGTAACAGACAACTTAAAATCGGCTGTAATTAAAAGTGACAGGTACGAACCTACGCTTAACGAGATGTTCCGCGATTTTGTGGAACATTACCATATGACAGCGCTTCCGGCTGGCCCATATAAACCGAAACACAAAGCTCTGGTTGAGGGAGCGGTTAAGATAATATACAGGACTATTTTTTACACGATTAAACAATGCACCTTCTTTTCTTTAACAGACTTAAATACTGCCATCAGAGAAGCACTTGAGGATCACAATAATAAACTGTTAACCAATCGCCCGTATAGCAGAAGGCAACTGTTTGAAGAAATAGAAAAATCGGATCTTCAGCCACTGCCTAAACACAGGTACCAGGCTAAACGCAAGAAAGTAGTTACAGTGATGAAAAACAATCATGTCTGTCTTGCCGAAGACAAGCACTACTACAGCGTTCCTTATCGCTACATTGGAAAGAAGGTTACCATACTTTATACTCAGGATCTGGTAGAAGTCTTTTACCATTACGACCAGATAGCAAGCCATGCACGTAATTTAAAGCTCTACGGCTACACTACCAACGAAGATCATCTGGCATCCCACCACCAGTTTAAAAGCGACTGGACGCCTGAGAAGTTCATTCAGAGGGCAACCTTTATCGGAAGCGATACCAGGGATTACATTGCCCATATACTTGAGATTAGACAACATCCCGAACAAGCTTATAAAACATGTCAGGGTATCCTCGGCTTTGCTTCGCGCATTGGCAGTGATCGTCTGAACATGACTTGCAGAAGGGCATTATATTATGGTGACTTCAGTTATAATGCCATCCGTACAATCATCGAAAAACGACTGGATCAGGAGCCTTTTGACTCAGAAGATGATAACAAGAAAATGCCCGGGCATCGCAATGTTCGCGGAGGGGGATATTACAAATAGTTAATTTATCAGATATCCAGTCACGGTAAACCCGTGGCTGGATTAATCCAATTACGAACCTTTTAAAATATAATGATATGAATGATCAGACATTACAAAGACTAAAACAAATGAAGTTCCAAGGCATGGCTATGGCTTTTAAAACCACGCTTGAAGACGGACGTATGGCCAGTATGACAGCAGATGAGATGGTGGCTTTCATGATTGAATCGGAATGGGACCATCGTAACAACCGCCGTATTGAACGTCACATAAACCAAGCCCGCTTTCGTTATAAAGCAAATATTGAACACCTTGACTTTGAAACAGACAGAAACCTCGATAAAAACCAAATCATGCGCTTTGCTGATTGTAACTTTATTGATAAATCAGAAACCATTATTATCACGGGAAGTACTGGCATAGGCAAAAGCTATGTAGCTTCAGCTATTGGTAATCAGGCATGCATGTTGAGTTACAAAGTCCTGTATGCCAATACCACAAAGCTCTTTGCTAAACTAAAAATGTCAAAAGCTGATGGTTCATATATCAAAGAAATAGCACGCATCGAAAAGCAGGACTTGTTAATACTCGATGATTTTGGGATACAGCCCTTTGATAATCAAAGCCG
>SPCL01000267.1 GCA_004525335.1 Thermodesulfobacteriales bacterium | reverse complement strand
GTCTATTTCTAATCAGATAGCCCTTTTCGTAAAATCTCATTTACAATTTTTGGGTTAGCTTTTCCTTTGGTTTCTTTCATTACCTGACCCACAAAAAAGCCCATTAGTTTTTGATCCCCAGCTTTATATCTCGAAATTTCACCAGGGTGGTTTGCAAGAATTTGCGATATGACATTTTCAAGCTCAGATTGATCCGAGATTTGAGTCATGCCTTTTTCTTCAACTATTTGATTAGCCGTCTTTCCACTTGATAACATATCTTCAAATACTTCTTTTGCTATCTTTCCGCTAATGGTTCCATCCCCTATAAGATTTAACAGCTCCCCTAATTTGTCCGGGCTAATAGGGAATGATTCAATATCATCATCTTCTTCTTTAAGCTCTCTCAATACTTCTGTCATAATCCAATTGCTTACAATCTTGGGGTTGTTATGAGTTTTAAGACAATCTTCAAAATAGTTGGCTATTTCTATAGTTGATGTAAGAACTCCGGCGTCATATTCCGGCAAAGTATACTCTTCTATAAACCTGGCTAGTTTCTGATCTGGAAGTTCGGGAAGAGAATTTCTTATCTTCTGAATTTGTGCTTCTTCTATAACTACCGGCAGAAGATCAGGATCGGGGAAATATCTATAATCGTGGGCTTCTTCTTTTGATCTCATGGAAAAAGTTACACCTTTATTTGAGTCAAAGAGCCTTGTTTCCTGTACAATCTCTTCTCCGTTTTCAAGCGATATAATCTGCCTCTTGATTTCATATTCTATTGCTTTCTGAACGTATCTAAACGAGTTAACATTTTTTATCTCTGCTTTTGTGCCGAGCTTATCACTACCTTTGGGTCTTAGTGATACATTGGCGTCGCACCTTAAGCTTCCTTCTTCCATATTGCCGTCACAAACACCTATATATCTAAGAATAGAACGGATCTTCTTCATATATTCGACTGCTTCTTCTGCGCTGGCTATCTCTGGTTCGCTTACGATTTCTACAAGCGGAACACCGGCTCGGTTTAAATCGACAAAACTCGAATTTCCGTGGTTTTCATGAATTAATTTCCCGGCGTCTTCTTCCATATGAATTCTAGTTAGATTAATTTTTTTAGTAGATCCATTGGTTCCGATCTCTACCCAGCCGCCTGTAGAAAATGGTTCTTCGTACTGAGAAATTTGATACCCTTTGGGCAGATCAGGATAGAAATAGTTTTTCCTTGCAAAACGTGAACGTGGATGTAGTTCACAATTAAGAGCAATAGCAGCCTTAAACGCTAACTCCAATACTTCTTTGTTTAATACAGGAAGTACCCCCGGCAGACCCAAACAAATCGGGCTTACATGGCTATTGGGACTTCCGCCGAACTCAGTTGATTCAGGGGAGAATATTTTTGATTTAGTCTTGAGCTGAGCATGGATCTCAAGACCTATTACCGGTTCAAATTCCATTTCATAAACTCCTTTTTCAGTTAAAGTAATACTGATTAATAGTCTAAATTTGTCAAGGAACAAAATGATATGAGTAAAACTATTTTAGTAGTTTCCCCACACCCTGATGATCTTGAAATTGCAATGGGCGGCACAGTTGCAAAATTGATTGATCAAGGTGTGAGTGTTGTATCGCTTGTAGCTACAGATGGTAGAGGGAGCACAACGGTTGATGAGCTAACAGGGGATGAATTAGCTGAAGTAAGAAGGCAGGAGGTTAGGGAGGCTGTTTCAGTTCTCGGTATCCAAACATTGATACCATTGCCCATAGAAGACGTTAAGACTGAAAAAAACAAACAGCACTTCAAAAATGATTTTAAAGAGACGATATTGCGATTTAAACCCGGGGAAATTTATATTCCTCACCCACAGATTGATAAGCATCCAACACACCGGATTGTGTCAGAATTAGTGTTAGATGAATTGAGGGAGTTGTCTAATAATAAGGAGTTCAAAGTTGAGAAGATCTGGTGCTATGAAGTGTGGACGCCATTCTCTAGCTATGACAGAGTCGAAGATATATCTAAATTTGTAGATCTTAAAATTATGGCAATTGAAGCCCACAGAAGTCAGCTTGAATACAAGAATTATACTGAAGGGATTTTAGGCCTTAATAAATATAGAGCTGTATTTGATGAGAGGCACGGGGTAACAAAGATGGAATACGCAGAGGTGTTTATTGAATTGATGTTGTAGGGATTTACTCTTTAAGATATGTTTTACTTAGAAATATGTCCGGTTTTCATGCTCCAAAGGAGCATGTCCCATTCTTCAATTTCAATACCCAATTCGGTCGCGAATGTTTTCATTTGCTAATTACTATAACTTTAGCTCGACAAAGAATGAAGTAATCCATACCGCTACTGCCAGGCATC
>SPCL01000226.1 GCA_004525335.1 Thermodesulfobacteriales bacterium | reverse complement strand
GCTGACGCCGCTATTACATACAAACATCCTTTTGCCGATCGCACAAGCAAACTTGTGATAGCCGAATATGTAACATTTGAAGACGGAACCGGATTGGTACACACTGCGCCTGGACACGGTGTAGATGACTATCAAACAGGGCTCAAAGAAGGTCTTGATATATACTGCCCTGTTTTAGGAGACGGCACATTTGACGCATCGGTCCCCGAGTGGATACAAGGTGTAAATGTATGGAAGGGCAATGAAATTATCACTGAGCATTTAAGAGAGTCCGGACATCTCTTCCACGATGAGGAGTATTTGCACAGCTACCCACACGATTGGAGAAGTAAAACTCCTACAATATTTAGAGCCACAGAGCAGTGGTTTGTAGGGGTCGACAAGACCACACCTGAATTTGGAACAAGCCTTAGAGAGCTTGGCCTTGATGCTACTGAGAACACTATAGCTTTCTACCCTGATTGGGGAAGAAACCGTCTAAGAGGAATGCTTGAATCAAGACCTGATTGGTGTATCAGCAGACAGCGTGCATGGGGTCTGCCAATACCGGCATTTATAAACGAAAATCACGAAATACTATTAACGCCGGATTCTGTAAAGATTGTAATAGATAAGATCAGAAAAGACGGAGCGAATATCTGGTTTAAATCTACACCTGAGAAAATTATAGAGGGTTATGATCCAAAAAATGATGCCAATGCTCCAGAGTGGGCAAAGCAAGATGGGGCTCTCGATAACTTAAAATTGGGCATGGATATTTTTGACGTCTGGTTTGAATCAGGATCATCCTGGCATTCTGTATTAGAGCAGCGAGATATTGGATATCCTGCGGACCTTTACCTTGAAGGATCAGATCAGCATAGAGGATGGTTTCAGCTTTCACTCCTTCCTGCTTTAGGCGCAACCGGGATACCTCCATTTAAAGCACTGCTTACTCATGGATTCATGGTCGATGCGCATGGCAAAAAGATGAGCAAGTCGGGCGGGAATGCTCTTGAAGTTGAGGAGCTGCTAAAAACAAACGGAGCGGATATATGCCGCTGGTGGGTCAGCTCTCTTAAGTATACAAACGACATCAAAGTTGATCTTGAGTTTTTTAAAGTGGCGGGGGATGAGTACCGAAAGGTTAGAAACACAATCAGATTCTTACTTGGCAACTTAAATGATTTCAATCCCAATAAAGACTCTATTGAATTTACGGAAGAAGACAAATATTCGCTAGATGCCTGGGCAATGTCTGAGCTTTCAAAGTTTGTAAAAGAAACCAAAAAAGCTTACGAGACCCTGGACTATAAAAAAGCAAACGAGCTTATATTCCATTTTTGCTATGAAACTCTAAGCGCCATATACCTGGCTGCGATTAAAGACCGCCTCTACTGTGAAAAAGATAACAGCCGAAAACGCAGAAGATCGCAGACAGCAATGTATTATATTGTAGATGCCCTTATAAAGCTCCTTTCTCCGATTCTTGTACACACCGCGGATGAAGCATACAGGAGTCTAAAAAACGAAGATCAAGAAACCGCAAACTGTGTTCACCTTCTGCAAATGCCTGAAGCTATAGAAATTAATGCCGATACCAATTGGGACAAGGTAATGGAATTAAGGGGCAAAGCTCTAAAAGCACTTGAAGATGCTAAAGCCGCTGACGGTGTCAGCAATCCTCTAGATACAGGAATAATTGTAAACGTTGATTCTGAAGCATTCAAAGCTCTAAAACCATTTGAATCTGAACTCGCAGACTTGTGTGGGGTTAGTAGATTTACTTTCAGAGATTTTGAAACGTCTGAAATCTCTGTGAACGATTTATCAGAAGAGCCGAGATGCGAGCGCTCGTGGAAACGAGATGAAACCGTTAAAGAACGCTCAGATGGAACATTTCTCTCTGACCGCGACGCCGAAGCATTGGGAATTAGTTAGAGAATATATCACCCAGGAGGCCAGGTCATCTGTCTTCCACCTAAAAGATGTATGTGTAAGTGATATACTTCCTGTCCGCCTTGATTATTAGTATTAGCAACGAGTCTATAACCTGAGTCTGAAATGCCCTGGTCTTTAGCTATTCGAGACGCAGTTACCAAGAGATGACCTAATAATCCCTCGTCATCCTGAGAAGCCTCTGCCATAGATGGGATTTCTTTCTTGGGAATTATTAATATATGAGTAGGTGCTTTGGGATCAATATCCCTAAATGCGAGACATAGATCATCCTCATAAACAATATCGGCAGGTATTTCCTTATCTATAATTTTCTTAAAAATAGTACTCATTTTTTCACTCCATTATGATTTGATAATTGACATTCAATATAACACAGACTATTTAAGTCAAGCAATTTAGAAATTGACATTATACTAACTAATTGTGATACTCAAATGAGTACTATTTCCCCTATAGAAACGAGATAAAGTATATGACTAATAGAACTCGCCCAATCAAAGTATATATATTCATAACCTGTCTGGTAGACACTTTTTTTCCTGAAGTAGGGGAGAGCATGGTCAAAGTTCTTAATGATCTTGGAGTAGAGGTTGATTTCATAGAAGAGCAGACATGCTGTGGTCAGCCGGCGTTTAATAGCGGCTACCAAAACGATGCAAGAGTTGTGGCACAAAGATTCCTCTCAATTTTTGAAAAAGCACTAAATAATGATCCAAATAAGGAAACATATATAATTTGCCCCTCCGGTTCCTGCACATCAATGGTTAAAGTATTTTATGAAGAATTGTTTAAGAACTCGCCCGAAACATTGAAAAAAGTTGCTCGAGTAAAGGAGAGTACTTACGAATTTTCCGAATTTTTGGTAAAAGTACTTAATAGAGTTGATGTAGGTGCTGAATATAATGGCGTAATAACATATCACGATTCCTGTCATTTACTCAGAGAGCTTAGAGTTAAAGACAGCCCAAGAGAGTTAATAAAATCTGTGAGGGGTGTAGAATTTAGAGAAATGGAAATGCATGATGCATGCTGT
>SPCL01000203.1 GCA_004525335.1 Thermodesulfobacteriales bacterium | reverse complement strand
TCTCATCAACCCCGCATGAGAAGGCTGTTAGAGTCCGCAGCGGAGTACGGTGTAGATGTTAATAAACCTTTTTCTCAACTTTCAAAAAAGGCGACAGATTTAGTTTATGAAGGCATGGGGTCGTTTAAGGGGATTAATGGATTCTTTGAATATTTGGAAAGAAAGAATTACAAAATGCACGTCCGGGTGTTTTTAAGTAAGTATCGTTCAGCATTCGACTGTGAAGTGTGCGGTGGAAGCAGGTTAAAGAAAGAAGCGCTATGGGTTAGGATTCAAGGCAAAAACATAGCAGAGCTTTCAGATTTATCTGTCGATAAGCTGCAGTATTTCTTCGATAAACTCGAGCTATCTGAGTATGAGAGTCAGATTGCGGATGAGATATTAAAGCAAATAAATTCCAGAATCGATTTCCTCCTCAAAGTAGGCCTTGAATATCTTACACTTTCACGCCTAGCAAAGACTCTATCAGGTGGAGAAGCGCAGAGGGTAAATCTTGCCTGTCAGCTCGGGTCCACTCTGACTGAGACTCTATACATTATGGACGAGCCTTCAATAGGTCTTCATCAGCGTGATCTGACCCGCTTAATTGAATTAATCAAAGAGCTTCGCGATAGGAATAACACGATTGTAATAGTAGAGCATGATTTTGATATGATAGGTTCTGCGGACCATATAATTGAGCTTGGTCCATTGGCTGGGGAAAGAGGTGGAGAAATTGTATACCAAGGCACGGTTAAGAACTTTCTTAAAAACGGTGCTGATTCTCTCACAAAAAAATATTTGCTCCAGAAAGAGGGCATCCCTATTCCAACTATGAGAAGAAAGGGCAGCGGAAAGAGCTTAACAGTAGTTGGCGCAAATGAGCATAATTTAAAAAATTTAACTCTAAGCGTTCCATTAAAAACTTTCATTTGTGTAACAGGCGTTTCGGGTTCCGGAAAAAGCTCACTAGTACACGATGTGCTTTATTCGGCGATGGCTAGGAAATTCCGTAGTGATATCGAAAGGGTCGGCCAGTTTGATGAGATTAAGGGTATCGACTATATCTCAGACGTTATTATGCTCGACCAGAACCCGATCGGTAAAACCCTCAGATCAAACCCGGTGACTTATATAAAAGTCTACGATCAGATAAGAAAGCTAATAGCTGAAACATGGCAGGCAAGGTCAAAGGGGCTAACCCCGTCACATTTCTCTTTTAATGTTGCCGGAGGAAGGTGTGAAGTCTGCGAGGGTGAGGGCAGACAAAAGGTAGAGATGCACTTCTTGGCGGATGTATATGTAATCTGTGAAGAATGCAACGGCAAAAGGTTTAAAAAAGAGGTCTTGGACATTAAATATAAGAATAAGAACATTAACGATATCCTGGCTCTTACAGTGGATGATGCAATTAATTTCTTTTTTGAAACCCCTTCTTTAGGCAGAAAGCTCAAGATTCTGCAAGACGTCGGACTTGGATACATAAGGCTCGGCCAGCCGGCGCCAACACTATCCGGAGGAGAAGCTCAGAGAATCAAGATCGCAAGAGAGCTTGGTAAAAGAGGCGGGAACGACATACTTTATATTCTGGATGAGCCTACCGTAGGGCTTCACGCAGAGGATGTGAAGAAGCTTCTCGATGTAATTAACAAACTTGTGCTCTCAGGGCATACGGTGCTTGTAGTTGAGCATAATATGGATGTGATTAAGTCCGCAGATCATGTGATTGATCTTGGTCCAGAGGGTGGAGACAAAGGCGGTCATATAGTTGTCCAGGGCACGCCTGAAGAAGTTGCCGAATGTAAAAAGTCTCATACCGGGAAATACTTGAAGAAAGCATTGGGCTTATGACTTAACCCAAAACACTTTTGGTATATTGGCAATATCTCTCATCTCGTATAAAATAAAATTGTTAAAATCCTTGTAATACTCTAAGTAATTTCAACTTATAGGCTTGTAAATCAGCAAATAGGGTATATATAAAAGTTTTTAAGGGGTAAATAGCTATATGGCAGCCGGAAAAAGGGATTATTATGAAGTGTTGGGAGTGTCGAGAGACGTAGACCCGCAGGAGATGAAAAAAGCTTATCGCAAACTTGCGCTTAAGTACCACCCTGATCACAACGAAGGAGCGGAAGCTGAGGAGAAATTCAAGGAATTGTCCGAAGCATACGGAGTTCTATCAGACCCCGAAAAACGCGCCCGTTACGACAGAGGAGGCTTTGCTGGATTAGACGGTATGTCTTCAGAAGACATCTTCAGTAATATCAACTTCGGAGATATCTTTGGCGGCGGCGGGGGTTCTGTATTCGATGACATCTTCGGTTTCGGACGCGGCGGTAGACGAAGAGGTCCTGCGCCGGGAAGTAGTGTAGAGGTTGAGATCACAGTACCTTTAAAGCGGATTCTCACTGGCGGTGAAGAGACCGTAACTTATAATAGGTTTGAAGCGTGCCCAACTTGCGACGGTACTAGGGCTAAGCCAGGTACAGAAGCTAGGCTTTGTGCTGAGTGCGGAGGCGGTGGCCAAAAGGTATTCACCATTCAGCAACAGGGTATGACTTTTCAGCAAGTCGCTGTATGTCCTGAATGCCGAGGACAGGGAACTATTATTGAAGAGTATTGCCCGGATTGCGATGGCAGAGGAAGTGTTGAGGGAGAGACAAAAATAGAGATAAATATTCCACCCGGAATAGAGGAAGGAGTTGCGCTTAGAGTACCAGGGCATGGCAACCTAAGCCCGGATCCTGGAGCTCCTCCTGGGGATCTGATAGTTGTAATTAATACCGAAAAGGATAAGAGGTTTAAGAGAAGAGGAGAGCACCTGTACCGCGACATTAAAATTCAGATTCCGGACGCGGTTTTTGGAACAAAAGTGGATGTGCCTACACTAGTTGGAGAGCTTGAAGTGAAAATTCCCGCAGGTACACAGCCCGGAACTACAATGCGCATTCCTAACGAAGGCCTTCCTGTTTTTAGATCGGGAAGAAGAGGGGATATATATCTTAATATCCTAGTAGAGATACCTAAGAAGCCATCTAAAGAAGAAAAGAAGATATTTAAGCAGCTACAAGAACTAAACGAAAAGAAACACTAGTGTTTTGTCACTTTTATTTTATACCAAGGTCCTAAAATGCAATTTCTACAAATGAGTAATAAGAAGTTAGCAGTACTTTTACTTCGTTTTGTCACCGGCATCAACTTTTTAATGCACGGCGCTGTAAGAGTATTCGGAGATTATAGTGGCTTTGCTGATGGCATGAAATGATTTCAGTGATACTTTCCTCCCAGCTTTCTCTGTAAGATTGTTAGGTTAC
>SPCL01000170.1 GCA_004525335.1 Thermodesulfobacteriales bacterium | reverse complement strand
TTTATGTAAAGAAAGGTCAGTCACTTGCCAGATCCTGCGTATATTAAAGGCTAGCCTTTTCTTATAATAAGTACCCTAATTGTAATAGAAAAATTTCACTAGAACTTTTTGAATTCTAAGAGAATTTGTTTATCCTAAAGTGAAAACCCTGTGCATTATTACAGCCGACGTAGCTCAGTGGTAGAGCAGCTCTCTCGTAAAGAGCAGGTCGGAGGTTCAAATCCTCTCGTCGGCTCTCTCATTCAGCACAGTATTTCTTCAGATAGTCATCCGCTAAAACAAATCCTAACTCGCCTGCTTTGCTCATGTCTTTACAACCTGCGTCAGTTTTTCCAAGTTTAAACTCTGCAATTGCTCTATTTCTATATCCCATACCGGATTGTGGATCTAGTTCTATATTCTTAGTGTAATCCTGAATAGCTCCTTCATAATCACCCAGGACAGTTTTGACATCACCTCTTGCCAGATATGCAAAGAATGATTTGGGATCATGCTCAATATATTTATTTAAGTCATAGACTTGTTCTTTATATTTACCCAGTTTACCGTAAGCAAGTGCTCTTCCATAATAGGCACTATACTTATCCGGATCTAGCTCGATTATCTTGCTGTAATCCTCTACCACTCCCTTATAATCTTCTAAAATGTTCCTTGCGTACGCTCGGTTGCCATATACTTGAATATAATTTGGGTCCAGCTCAATCGCCTTTGTGTAATCCACAACAGCCCCTTTCCAATCGCCTCGAAGGCTTTTTGCCTGACCCCAATTGTTATATTGTTCGGCTGTTTGGGCATAGGTTTCAGTTGAATATAAGAAACAAACAATCACTGGAAAAATCATAATCCATCTAAGCAGACTTAATATTCTCATAGCTAAAATTATAGAAGATAGGGCCTTTAGTTTCAAGAAACATCCATTGATGCACTTTGTCTTGATTTGCATTAGAATAATAAGCTATGGCATATGACGAAAAAGTAGCGGAGCGGTTGAGTAAGGTGTTCGGCGAGCACAAAGGTGTTGTAGAAAAAAAGATGTTCGGCGGGATAGCATTTATGTACACGGACCATATGTGCGTTGGAGTAATTGATAATCTGCTGATGGTTAGAGTCGGCCCTGAGCAATACGAGCAAGCGCTTTCAGAAAAACATGTAAAGCCTATGGATTTTACTGGGAGACCAATGAAGGGCTATGTTTACGTTGAGCCCGCAGGTTTTAAAACTGAAAAGAACCTAAAAAAATGGGTCGATAGAGGAATCCTGTTCGTAAAAACCCTACCGTCTAAAAAGCCAAAGAGGAATTAAGCTTTAGAGTTTTGATTTAGAAGTTAAGCCATTAAGTTGTAGCTGATTAGATTTACAAACTAGGCCATAGAACTAACGGGATAGTTTATTTTGTACCATATTGATCGTCATATCCGGTGGGCTTACTATAATCCCCTTCTAGGAACATTTGTGAAGCGGGATCAAGTTTAATTGTGCCTCTTTTCTCATCAAGGTCGTCCTCGAATCTAGCCTGATGACCTGGTTTATATTTATATTCAATTTGAACAGTATTCTTTTTATTATTTGCATGGAGAATTAGTATTATATCAGGAAGATGCCATGTAGTTGTAGTAAAATACATCATACTGTCTCGCTCCACAGGATCGCCATATTGAGTCGTAAAATATTGATCAAAATCAGTTTCAATCTCTGTTTTTTCGGTTTCATCTGTAGCGGCAAATACTAAGGATGTTGATAGCAACTTTTTATCATAGAACTCAAGCTCAGTCATAACATCTTTACCAGCTACATCAACGGGAAGGCTTACAATCACACCTTGCATTAGAATCACTCTTATATCTTTATTATCTTTGTGATCTTCCACAATCCTCTTCCCATTTGAATCTATAACTTTCTTAGCTTGCCCCTTATCAATACCAAACTTAAATCCCAATGGAGATAAATCAGTTTGTTGAGCTATAGAAGCTCCTGGAGAGGCTAAGATCATTAAGGCAAATAACAGTAAGGACATTTTTATAATGTTCATATTCATTCTCCAAATTTTCTTTAACGAATATATATAAAGTATAAAACCCTGGTCAGAAAATCAAGCATTTATCCTAGCCAAGTTTTTTCTACTAAGTAACTTACTCCAATAATCAAAAAAAAGTATACAACCAGAAAAATATATCTCCACTTCCAATTTGAATTTGCTTCTGCTTGATATGACAAATCAGCTGGAACAATTTTGTAGTCTGGAGACAACAAACTCCAGCCATAACCAATTATTATTGCAGACAAGCATCCTGTTACATTCCACCATAGCCAGGATATGCCGGGGAAACCGATCCACAGAACAAAATTAACTGCCACCCCTAAAACAACTCCAAGTTTTACCGCTGTTGCTGTAGTTTTTTTAAATAAGATGCCAAGTATAAAAGCTGCCAGAATAGGTCCGTAAAAAAGTGATCCGACTTTATTTATTGCCTCTAATACAGTGTCGGAAATACCGCCTACCAAAAAAGCAAACCCTGTGCAAACAACTCCCCAGAAGATAGTCAATATTCTGGACATCATGAAGTTATGCCTATCATCACCATCAGGCTTTATATATCGCTGATAAATATCTCTCATGGTGGCTGCGCTGACTGAATTAATAGCGGAATCGAGGCTCGACATAAACGCTGCGATTAGGGCCACTACCACGAAGCCGATCAGTCCATGAGGAAGATAGTTCAGCACAAATAAGGGAACCATATAGTCGACTTTATCTTTTGGAATCAAATTCATAAATGATTCGCTCTGTAGTGCAAAAGCGCCGATTAGTAAACCCATAGTAAGATAGGCGGCTACGATTAGGACTCGTGTGAACCCGTTTAGCATGAGAGACTTCTTGGCTTCTTCTAAGTTCTTTGCGCTCATCTCTCTTTGTATCTGGCTCTGATCACATCCATAATAGGCAACATAGAGAAAAAATCCTCCAATAACTAGTGCCCAGAAACTAAAGTTCTCACCATCCCCAAAGCCGTGAGAACTCATGTCTATAATAACCAGGCGCTCCTTATCAAAACCTGCGAGCAAACTGTCCACATCACCGATCAGATAAGAGGCTGCAACACCGCAAACGATGATACCGATTGTAAGGAAAAGCATTTGAAGAACATCTGTATAAATGACAGCTTTAATACCACCCAGAACGTCATAAATGATGGTAACAAAACCTATTACAAGTATCGTAGGGACCATTGGCACTTTTAAGATCGCTGAAAGGACTATACCAATGGCATAGATGCCGACTCCTGTTGCAAGAGCTCGACTTATTTGAAAAATTATGCTTACTATTGAGCGTGTGGAGGCGTCAAATCGTTTCTCAAGATATTCATATAGACTTATTGCTCCGGTTCTGTGAATAACCGGAATAATAAATATCATAATGAACACCATTGCTATAGGAACTGCAAACTCAAACCCAAACCACTTGAGCCCTCCTCCCGGTTTGAGTGCTACAAATGCAGGGGCAGAAATAAAACTAATTGCTCCAAGCTGTGTCGCCATCGTTGACACACCTATTGCCCACCAGGGAATGGTTCTTCCGCCAAGGTAATAATCCTCCATAGTCCCTTGCCTTCTACTCAAATAGGCGCTTAGGCCAATTAGAAAAGCTATATATACAGCTATGACAATCCAATCTAAATAATTCATATTTGTATGATAAACCTCATAACTTGAAATCGATTCTTGTATTTGGAATAAGGCTAAACTAATATAAAAGACCAGGGCTAAATAAACAATGGAAACTACAAAGCTAACTATAATAAGAGTATTTGTGTCAGCGATTAAGAATATATAAAGCCCAATATAATCAATGTGGCTGAACATAAGAAAAAAATATAAGGACATTAGATGAATATATCTTTCAACAAATATGGGTGGTCGATAATTTAATTAGTTGAGTTAAGACACAAATGCTAATCACTATTTATAATAATTATACTGGCAGTTGATGCGTCAATTAACCCAATGATGGGGGGGGGGATTTTTTAAAAAATTATACTAAAGTTACCGTTATTGGCTTTACTCTTTTTATTCATCAATTATTCCATCTATACCCCTACTTTTCTTGACTCTAGGTTTAATTTCCAAATCTTTGAATATCTTTTTGATCCTTTTTTTATTTTCAAAACACTTACTCAATAAAGCTTCGATTGCCAGTATAATC
>SPCL01000234.1 GCA_004525335.1 Thermodesulfobacteriales bacterium | reverse complement strand
TTTTTTATTGCCTTATTATTTCCTTACACCTTTCACACAGAACACCTTCATACTGTATTTTGAGCACCTCTTCCTGCCAATGAGAATTAGACAGACAGCATTGCGGATTATCACAGAAAGCATTTGTGGTTATTTCATAAAAAATAGCCTGAAGAGCATACGAGGGGAGAATTGAAGAAATTTTTGGATCATCATATTCCACAAATCTTCCTTTATACATATTATCTAGTTCACTTGTGCCTAGATCACTTTGGATAAGTCTGCCTTTAACATAATAGTATTCTCTGGGTTTAGCCGGAGCCTCTACTAATCCTGAGGTTGAAATCAGTGAAGGAACCCCCATAAGCACTACCCTTGCGTGATATCTGCGGTCTTCAAATGTCCCAAAGAGTCTGGCAGTGAATATTAAATGAATACATCCGTTATTTAACTCATGATTAATTTTTTCTGAAAATAGTTTGTATAAAATTCTCTGAATCCAATACCCATCATAGAACTTTCCTCTTACATTCTCGCGTCCTAGAAGTCTATTAATTTCGGGCTCAATTTCTGAGCTATCAACTGGATTAATAATATCAAGCGGGGCTGATATATCATCTATATAAGTTGAAGAAAAATCAGTTGCCAAATTATATAGACGCTCTTCTGATAGTGAAAGAAAATCTATGAGGTTGCCACGATGCTCTATATGCAAGCCATATTGTCTGAGATTCTCTATTACCAAATCAATATTGAGCGAAGTAGAAGGGTAATCTGAATAAATAAAAACTTGGGTTTCATTTTTCATTTGGAAACATAATGAGGAAATTTTTGAGACCAGTCAATTCTAAACTTATTACACTTCGATTTCAGCTATTACTTCAATCTCAACAGGTGAATCAGCAGGAAGCTCAGAAACTCCTACTGCAACCCGTGCGTGCTTCCCGGCATCTCCTAGAACCTCAAAAAAGAAATCTGACGCGCCGTTCACAACCGCAGCCTGAGCATTAAAGCCTTGAGCGCTTGCTATGTAGCCCGTTAATTTTACAATTTGCTTTAATCTGTCAAACCCGCCGAGCTCTTTTGCTATTACAGCAAGGGCATTAATAGACGCAACCCTAGCTGACTGATATGCCTCTTCTTCGCTTACTTGGTCTCCAACTTTGCCCTTAAAGATTAGATTCCCGTCTCTAAGCGGCAGCTGTCCTGAAATATAGAGTAAATGCCCCGATCTTACCGCCGGCACGTAAGCTCCTAAGGGATCCGGTGGAACAGGAAGCTTTATATCTAGCTCCTGTAAGCGTTTATCAACTCCTGTCATTTTCTACCTCCACTTTAAGCGCAACGTACACAGTATTTGATCCGCGTCTTACTAAGAACAATAAGTTCTGTCCTATTTTTACTGAATCAACGCTCTTTCTGTAATCATCTAAATTAACAATCTGTTTTTTATTTATTTCTAAAACCACATCCCCATTGAGCAAACCCGCTTTAGATGCCATGCTGTTTCCCCGAACATCTGTAATAACAACCCCATTTGAATACTCAATCCCTAATTTGCTTTGAATTTGTGGGGTTATATCCTGAACTACAAGTCCCAAGTTCTGCTCAACCTCATGGTCCACAACCCGGTTGGAAATTTGCGCACCTTGTTCAGGAAGCTCTCCGAGTTTTATGTTTAATACCTTTTCCTTACTGTCTCTTCGTACTTTCATATTAGTTTTAGTTCCGGGAGCATAGCTGGCTACGAGCTTTGGCAGATCGGGCATTTCATCAATTTTATTCCCATTTAGCTCTATTATGATATCCCCTCTCCTAACTCCTGCTTTATCTGCCGGACCACCGTCTGTGACATCTGCAACCAAGGCTCCGTCGTCATCTTCTAGTTTGAGACTTTCAGCAATTTCAGGCGTCACTGACTGCACAGATACTCCAATCCAACCTCTAACGACCTTGCCTCCGTTTCTAAGCTGGGATACAACATTCTTGGCTATATTTACCGGTATAGCAAAACCAATTCCCTGCCCACCTGCAATTATTGCTGTATTTACGCCAACAACTTCCCCTTGGAAATTAAAAAGTGGCCCACCGCTATTTCCCGGGTTGATCGCAGCGTCGGTTTGAACAAAGTCGTCATAAGATCCTAGTCCTAAAGATCTGCCCTTAGCGCTGATGATCCCTGAAGTTACCGTATGACCTAATCCAAATGGGTTGCCAATAGCTAATACCCAATCACCAATTTCAAGTCTATCGGAATTACCAAACCTAACGGCTGGTAATTTCGTTTTAGGTTCAATTTTAAGAACAGCCAAATCCGACTTTGGATCAGTCCCTATTATTTTTGCAGGATAACTATCCCCATTCTGAAGGATCACTTTGATATCAGTGGCGCGCTCAACGACATGATTATTAGTGATGATGTACCCATCCTCACTAAAAATAAACCCAGATCCTAATCCCTTTCTTTTGAACTCTCTCTCAGGACTATCGCCGAAGAATTTTTTAAAGAGATCGTCAAACTGTTCATCTCCCTCTTCTCCAAAAGGAGATTCAAGAGACCTTGCAGTGCTTTTAGAAACACTTGTTGTACTTATATTGACTACAGAGGGGCTTAATTGCTTAACTAAAGGTGATAGAGATTGAAATTGATTACTTTGGGCATTTGCCCCGATTTGTAATCCCAAAAGAATTATAATAGGAAAAATCAAAATTTTTGCCATTCTTACCATTACTTTAATACCTCCAAAAATTATTCGATGTAGCTCTGTTGAAATTAATATCAGAACATTTTATATGTGTTCCTAAAAGAATACTAAGCAAACACAGAATTTCCATAATATTATTAATAAAATTATAACTTATGAGATGATATAAAGTAGATTGGATTAGGCCATGT
>SPCL01000159.1 GCA_004525335.1 Thermodesulfobacteriales bacterium | reverse complement strand
CCAGCTGTTTTCTCTGGCGATGAGACTGCAGATGTAGCAAAAGATGATGCTACTCAGGTAGCAAACTCTGTGTTTAAAGATGTGCATGACTCTGAGTTTACAGGCAATGTAGAAAAAGTGGAAATAAGTATTCCGGAAAACTGACGTAGTCAGATTTGTGCTTTGATTATTTATATCTTACAACAATTCTAACAATGCCACGAGGAGCTGAAGTTTTGTTTCCAAGTGAGCTGTCTAATCTCATAATCCCTATTTAAAATATGCTTAATAAAAGGGGAGCAGTACACGTGTGACAGCATAATGACAGCTAACATAAAGTTGACTAATAGCTGTCATTATAGAGATAGAAATACATTATCTCAAACTGTCCTCAAATAATTGGCAGATACAACAATATTCAATGAAGAATACAGGTTACACTAACCCGTTTAAACCCTACATTTAAATGCAAGGAAATGCTCGCATATCCCCCATCACTATGGGTAATACCCATCTCAACCTCTCTTCTTTAATTGTTTGTGCCATATATATCGCCATTTCCCCATTCTAGGGGAAACCGCCATATGTCCTTGCACATTACCCTGGGGGCTTGACACTATGGGTATTGCGGTTTACAATGAAATACCATATATTGTAGGGAGGTTAGCATGATTAAGAAAAGCATAAAGTCGGGGATCATATTTGTTGCTTTGGGTATTTTGTTTGTTGTGTTACCAAGCTCGGCACGGGCTGGTGAAGAATGTGCGGTAATAGCTGAGAAATTGGTTAAGCCTGACGCTGTGAGTGCAGAGTTTGATGTGCCGAAGACCAAAGTCAATAGTGTAAAACTTAGTGTTGAACAATCTCCGATAGAGCTCAAAACGGTAAAAATCCACTATAACAATCGTGCCGATGATGAGTATAATGACCTTGGCACATTGCAGCCTGGTGAGCAGACAAAGGCTTTTGATGCTCCAGGAATAAAGAAGGTAAAAATAACTGGTGTTACAGTCCTCTACCAATTCCCTGATGATAAGAGCGAAGGTGCAGTAATCCAGGTCTTGGGGTGCAAATAATACATAAATTGGCAGAGCCACACAGTTCATTGGGATATAGACCACGCTCCGCAGGGTATGATATCCAGTAATCAAGATAAGTTATTTGAAGGCTAGGAAGTTTTGTAAGCTCCCTAGCCAGACTTTCTAATTTCCATCCGTCGGAAGCGTTAAAGCTTTCTCAGTTTTATCCATTAAAATAAGAAGGGATCTCTCTCTTTTAACCCCGGGTCTACTAGTGTAAGCATGCAGATGTCGGTTTCCACCTGCGTCTATGGTTGAAAGCATCCCGAAGCCCCACCTGACTAGGGGCTTAAACTTCTGTATAAACCCAAAGTTGTTTGGATAAAAGCTATAGAAACAAGAAGGATTAACGGAAGGAAACATAAGCCCCTTCTCATCATAAGGAAACTCTTTTTTGATTCAACCCGCTTCGTAATTTGAATAGCGAGCGATTTGACTCTTTAGTAACCGGCAGGCGGTGCCGAAGCTATATAAACAACATCTCCTGATTGATAATCCTTTGTATACCACGTACTGCCACACTGGTAATAACCAACATCACCAACCATTGTTTGAGAACTCGGGCAATCTGTAGATTGAAAGGCGGAA
The DNA here is from genome assembly GCA_004525335.1 of Thermodesulfobacteriales bacterium. GTDB lineage: Bacteria > Desulfobacterota_D > UBA1144 > Nemesobacterales > UBA2774 > CR02bin9. The sequence continues at coordinate 3,004 of SPCL01000159.1, read as the reverse complement.
ACGGCAACTGCCGTGCCTGCAGCTACAATCGCTCCGGCCGCAAATGCTCTTGCCCATTCATTATTGTCATTGTAGTAATGCCCATGTCCATAACGGTAATTGTCGTCATAATGGTCCTGGCGGTCTTCGCGAGCATTATCAGCATGGTCCTGGCGGTCTTCGCGAGCATCATCACGATAGTCCTGGCGGTCTCCACTGTTGCCTTGTCTGTTATCTTGTCTGCTGCTTTGGTTCTGCGAACGATTAGAGCTGCCTTGCCGGGTACTTGTTTGGCTGGATGTCCTGTTTGCCCTATTATTGTTCATTGATCCGGAACGAGCGGGACTGCTCCTCGATGCGCCTCCGCCTCCGCCACCTCTGGAGTAAGCATAGTCAATGGATAGAGTGGCTATTACCAAAATAGAAATAGCAATTATAAAAGTGCTTTTTAACTTAGACATGTTCTATTGACCTCCCTTGTTTTTATCCTCGGTAATCTGATCTTTATTTGTCACTGGTGTAAATTGAATCTTTTCTGCTTCTTTGGGCGGCTTGAATTCAAAAAGTGAGTTATTGAGTTTGGGCGAGAGGTTCCAATCACTAAACCGTGCGCGGTATTGAGGATTTCCGGGAGATTCTTTATAAGTGATAACGAGACGCTGAGGTAAAGGTTTTTTGCCTTGCTCTATCCATACTTGCAAATCAACTTCTTCTGTACGAAACGCCACATCATTGCATGCAAAACCGTTTATTTTTGACTCACCTAAATTCATACTTGAAATTACGCTCTTGTTAATGTCAAATGGATGTTTTTCTGAAAATAATTCTGCAAGGGGCATGGGCATATCCAATACATCCATATAATAATCGAACGCTTGATCAAGATTGCCTTTTTTAATGACGCTTGCATATACATTCTGACTCTTGTCATAGAGTGTTATAGAGTTTCCGTCGAAATAAAAGCTTCGCTCAGTTCCGTCACGATTATAAATGTCAACTCGAACATGATTTGGTCTTTTTATATACCATTTTGATATCGCCCCGAATTCTATAAGTTGGCCGGATTTTTGACGCGCATCATAATTGGATTCCGCGGTAACACTGATTGTTTCGGATTCGCCGATGAAATCGAACATTTTTTGCAAATCGGTTATGGATTCACTATCTATGTTCTGAGAACCGGTTTCCTGGGATATTGAATTTGGTGGCGTGATTCCGAGAGCAATAAATAAGAAGACAATATATGCAAATCTCGTTAATAAAGTCATCACAAGTAACCTCCTTTATAGCTTAAACAAATAAATTTCATGAATATAGCATTTTGTCAAGCTTGGCATTGTTTTTGTATTTTTTATTCTTTAGCTCCTGACATTTCTTGTCGTAGTCTTCATTAGTAATTAGTAATTAGTAATTCACCAATAATTTCTTAGATTAATATCCACATTAAACAGAGCAATGTGACTATATAAATAATTGGATATGCTAATGTAACGTATCTATCAAGAGTGTCAGCTAGTTCTATATTATCGGTAGTCTCCAGGCGCCTAAAAAATACATTAGAGAGAACAGTTAAAGCAGTAACTAAAAATGCAGCAAATAGTAGCCATCTATAAAAGTCATATTCCCTAATCTGGGGGCCGAGCCTAAATGCCGCTGTGAACCCCTAACAGTTATCTGTGCGTTCGCTCATTAATAGTTGCGCCGCGCTGAGCGTCGCGCCACCCCGGCAACGCTCACTGGCGTACATGGACGCCCGACTACGGCCTCGGCAGTCGAGACGAAACTGTGTACCCCGGGGATCGAAAGCCGCTCTCCAAGGTAGAGTCCACCAAGCACGATGATCCCTGTAAAAATTAAAATCCCAATTCCTATTTTTTTCGATACGCTCATTGGGCAGTTCCTCCTTTAAAATGATCCGGCATGGGGCTCATGCCTTTAAGGTCTTTCACGTCGACTTTTTTAGCTTTTGTTGAATTTTTGAAGACAAAATCGTCCGATGCGACCGCTGATCCGGTCTTCCAGTTCCTAATCTGGACACTGTACTGCGGTGAATGGGGCATATCCTTGGAAGTGATGACATATCGGCAAGGATAGGGATTGGTCCCCTGTGCGATCCAGATCTGCCAGTCGACTTCCTTATTCCGGAACGCGAGGTAATCGCATTCAACGCCGTCAATCACACCGCTGCCAAGATCCTTGACGTCGATGACATCAGGCATCAGCTCACCGTAGAGATTTGACATGAGTAAATCTGAGGCAGGGAGGGGTCTATTATATTCTTTCCTCAATACATCGACCAGGTTATCGATTGTCCCGGGCACACTGATCTGGGTATAGAGGTTTGCGTTTTTGCCGAACAGTGTCAGCGTTTCCCCGTCAAACAGCATCTCGACATCCGCATGCCCGCCGGCGCGCGTGGCGCGGATCTTGTTGGGACGGTTTAGGGTAACGGCACCTGAACTCGCCAGCGCGAGTTTCTGATTGTCTGTGGTGATGACCTCAAGGATTGCATTAAAATCGAATGAAATGGCCTTTTGCGAGGCCATGTAATCAGACATTGCCTTGAGCAGTTTCTTTGCGTCTGCCTCATCCGCTCTCGCTCCTGTGGGTCCCCCCAACCCAACAAACAAAATACCCAACGCAACAAATATAAACGCTCTCCTTAATCTTCTCGTCAGCATGCTAACCTCCTTCAAAATAAGATGATTTGATTGTGAACTACAAAACCCAACCCATAGTAGTTCGCTTTCTAAACTCATTAAGACTTTTAAACTAACACCCCAAATACGACTAATAGGTGTTAAAATCCGATACTAGCAGATCTGATTTTCATTGTCAATGAAAGTCGGTAATGTCTAAACACATTTGGCACTTTTTACTAGTGTTAGGGGATGACAGTAATTATGCCGAAAAACATACAAGAAGAGCGTCTTAGATGGGTGCTCCCCATAATCCGTAAGGAAATAAAACTCTGTGAAGCATCTAAGATGTGCCCCCAAAGTGAACGAAGTCTAAAGCGGTGGGT
>SPCL01000101.1 GCA_004525335.1 Thermodesulfobacteriales bacterium | reverse complement strand
TGATAGGTACATTCTTTTTAGTTTTAACAATTGGTTTGGTAGTTATAGAGCCAGGCGCCGGGGCATTTGCTCCATTGGCTATAGGGTCTGTACTCATGGTTATGATATATGCTGGTGGCCATATTTCAGGAGGCCATTATAATCCGGCAGTTACGCTTGCAGTATGGATGAGAGGAAGATGTGCGGGCGGCGACGTGCCTGGTTATATGATTTCTCAATTTGCAGGCGGAATAATCGCAGCATTTACAGTCTTCTTAATTAAAGGAGATGTTATTGTAGAAGCTGCAGCTATAAACCCAATTCCTTCTTTACTAGCCGAATTCCTTTTCACCTTCGCTCTTTGCTTTGTAGTTCTCAATGTAGCCACATCTAAGAACACAAGTGGAAACTCATATTTTGGTTTGGCAATCGGTTTTACAGTGCTTGTTGGTGCTTATGCGGTAGGAAGTATCTCTGGCGGAGCATTTAATCCGGCTGTAGCCGTAGGAATAATTACTATGGGCCTGATGAACATTTCGAGCATTTGGGTATTCCTAATAGCCAACTTTTTAGGCGGAATAGCGGCTGCTTTAGCGTTCAATGCCATTAATCCTGATGATAAGTAATATTTAATTTCAGTTTTGCATTATCTCGGGTCTTATTGCAATGGCTGGAGTTCTGGGAATAGTAGGATTTATGGTTATGAAAAGAAAGAAAGTAGCTGCTTAAAATCTAACAACATTTCAATTTAAAATAACTTAAGGGGGCTTCGGCTCCCTTTTTTGTTTAGTTCAAATTCTGAAATATCCCAATCTTTCATTAATACTGAATAGATATAGATGGTGCCGAAGGCGGGAGTCGAACCCGCATGCCCGAAGGCACAGCCCCTTCTGAATATGCAGAACTGTCTGCTTGACACCAGTGACTAAACTTTAGTACAATCATTTTGTAGTAAAAAAAATTTGGTAGACGGGAGGAAATTATGAGATACGTAGTTATTTCAACATTACAAATTTTTGTACTTGCGGTATGTTTGTCATTTATTAGCTCCAACTCGAATTATGCTGCAGCGGGTGAATCACTGGATGGCAAAACTTTTTCGATTGAAGTGACTGAAAAAGACAAAAGTGAATCTACTAACGACGAGTTAGTTTTTAAGGAAGGAACATTTTTCTCTACTGACTGCGAACAGTATGGATTTGGTTCGGCTCCATATGAATCAAAGTCAAAAGGTGATACTACAATGTTCAAGTCCACGTTAACGAGTGATAAAGAAGGAAAAGCGGAATGGGAAGGCAAAGTTCAAGGTGACGATATTGCCGGGACATTTATATGGTCTAAAGCAGGTCAAGGCCAGATTATATATACTTATAAAGGCAGTCTAAAGAAATAGATTCCTATTATTACTTAGAATCAGAATATGATAAGGGAGCCTCGGCTCCCTTATCTGTATAGTTTTAATATTTGTTATTCCAACTTAAATCCTTCTTGACAAAAGGGGTGCAGTACACGCCCCCGCTACCAGAATTATTCTTTAATTTGAATACCTTATAAAAGCTGTTCCGTAATATTTACTTCCTCTATTCTGAAATGTGACCAAATATGTGACCATCTTGTATACAGCTCCACATTAAGAATCTAGTAAAAACACGATGCGGTTATCTTCATTCAGCACATGGATACAGCACACAGATTCAGGCGGAAGTAGAGTATTACAGGAATCACGCTTTACATAAAAACGCTGCATGACTGTTTTGATTGGGGTAATACTCCCATTAGTCTCATATGTAGTGAACCTATACAGTCTTTTTGAAATCCTTTCTCATATGAATAATATAGGTTTCTTCGACAAGAATTTTTGATAGGTTCAGAACCAGTTTTTGAAATGTAATGTCGTAAATATGATTTTCATCTTTGCCAGTTTTAATGCTCGTTGATGACTTAACTTCATAAATGCTCCAGGCATTCACGAACTCGTTATAAATAAGTATGTCAGTTTTAGCTAAAAGTCCTGAGTCCGTTATGAAAGTTGCTTGAAATATAGGGGATGTTTTTGATTGTATTAGTTCTTCGGTTTTTAAAGCAGCTTGTTCGTTGCTGCCTTCTACAAGGACGCCGCTATCAAACATTTCTCTTGCAGCAAGCTCAACTTCATATCCTTCATCTATTAATTTTTGGTCAAATTCTGATATATTTGGTCGAATATATAAATCAGGGTTGTTCTTCTTTAGCCAAAGACACTTGGAGCATTGCAGGTATTCTCGGAAATCCGTTTTGGATAAATACATAATTCAATAGTAGCACACGTAGCAATTAATTGAATACATGGGTTATGTTGAAAATTTGATCTTTAAGGGAATTCCTGATTCAAGGCATTTTCATTCTCTATCATTTCTTGGGGTGATGTCCATCCGCCGCCTAGGGCTTTGTAGAGGCGGACATAAGAATTGTAGTATTCCTGGGTGGTTTGAGATAGATCCAGCTGAGCTGAAAATTGGGCACGTTCTGAATCGAGCACTTCAAGGTAGCTTGAGAAGCCTTGATCATATCTCATTTTAGACAACCTGTTGGCATTTTCCGCAGCTTTTACTTGCTTCCTAAGCGCCCCTATCTGCTCTCTATAAGTCTGAATATCTACAAGTGCATCAGACACTTCTCTAAAAGCGTTAAGCACTACATTTTGATAGCTATATAATGCCTGTTCAGTTCTGGTTTCTTCAATCTCTACCCGGCTCTTATCTTTCCCAAAATTAAATATTGGACCGACAAGCCCTGCACCCACGGACCATACAAAACCATCAATCGTCATTTGCGCTGCCTCATTTGTCGCTGCACCAAGAGCTCCTGAGAGGCTTATTGCAGGAAACCTTTCTGCTACAGCGACACCAATCAGTGCATTCTGCGCCTGTATTAAGTATAAAGCTTCCAAAATATCCGGTCTTCGTTCGAGTAATGATGAGGGAAGTCCTGCCGGCACATTGGGTGGAATCGTCTGCGCATAGAGGTCTAGGTCAGTGTTTATCCCCTGAGGGAATCTGCCAAGTAAGATACTAATTGCATTCTCTGTTTGTGAAATTAAACGTTTGTTAATCGGGACCGCTGCAGCTGCTATTTCTCTTTGTACCTGAGCCTGATTGAGATCGATTTCAGGGATAATACCCCTATCAAATCGCTTTTGTATGATTACAAGACTCCCATCTCGAGATTCAAGTGTTTGCTCTGAGACTCTCAACCTCTCTTTAAAATCTAATAGCATAAAATATGAGCCAACTACTTCAGAAATAAGACTGATCTGAACTGTTCTCTTGGCATATTCAGTTGAAAGAAGCTGAGCACGTGCGGATTCATTTGCTCTACGGAATTTGCCCCAGAAGTCTATCTCCCAATTTACAACCGGAGAGATGAATGCGCTATTCTTAGGCTCATCCGGGTCACTAGATATTATGCCGCCATTGAAGTTACCTCTGTTTGCCCCACCCTGTATATCCAACCTGGGATAGAGGTCAGCTTTTGTGAAAGTTAGAAATGAGCGAGCCTCCTCTATTCGGCTGATAGCAATAAGCAGATCTTTGTTTTCTACAAGAGCTATGTTTACAAGTGAAACCAACACAGGATCGTTAAAGAGTTCCCACCACACGAGGTTTACTTCCCGACTATCATGCTCATTAGAAAATCTGAACTCATCAGGTAAATCATCAAACTGAGGTTCTTGAAAATCAGGCCCCACTAAGCAGCCAGTTAGTAAGATTCCAATCATGCAAAATATTGTTATGAATTTTTTTGATCGACTCATTTTGTCTCAACTTTTGCGAGATCTCTTTTTTCTTCGTATTTGCCTAGTTTTCCTACCATTACAAAAAACATAGGATAAAAGAACACACCTAATAATGTTGCTAAAGACATACCCCCAAGAAGTGCCATGCCCATTACTACTCTTGCCTCAGCCCCGGCTCCTGACGCAATTACTAACGGGAATACTCCCAAAATGAATGAGAAAGCTGTCATCAGAATCGGCCTAAAACGAAGTTTGGCAGCGGATATTGCAGAATCGAATAATGAATTCCCCTTGTCGAATTCCAGCTTTGCAAACTCAACTATGAGGATTGCGTTCTTGGCTGCCATTGCTATCAGCATTACAAGGGCTATTTGAGCGAAAATGTTAAGCTCGTAGCTGGCGCTAAATAATCTGGCGACAAATAGAGCGAAAAATGCTCCAAAAATAGCAAAAGGAGTACCTAACAAAATACTCCAGGGTAGTGACCAGCTCTCATACTGTGCTGCAAGGATAAGGTAGACGAATAAAAGTGCGAAAAGAAATACTACTGCCGCTGATCCTGACGCAGCTTTTTCCTGGTACGACATGTTACTCCACGCATAGCTCATATTGGAAGGTAGAGTCTCATTTGCAACTTCCTCAAGCGCTGTAAGAGCCTGAGCAGAGGTGTACCCCGGGGCCGGCCCACCTGTGAGTTCTACAGATCTATATAAGTTAAAGCGGGTTGTGTAATCAGGGCCCATTATATCATTTATGTTAACAAAGGCAGCTAGCGGAACACTGTCTCCGTTAGAGTTCTTTACATAGAATAAATTTATTTGATCTTCGTTTTGTCTGTATTCAGGCTCGGCCTGTATATAAGCTCTGTAGAGCCTTCCAAAACGCGTGAAGTCGTTTATGTATGTACCACCCAGAAACGCTCCTACTGTGCTGTAAATGTTGTTTAGGGGAATGCCAGCTTTGAGAGCTTTATCTGTGTCAATATCCATGAATCTTTGTGGGACATTTGCACGGAATGTAGTAAACGCGGAGCCAATTTCAGGTCTCTGAACTGCTGCCTGTATAAATTTCGTACTCTCTTGCGCCAGGTATTCAGGAGAGTTCCCGCCTCTGTCCTGAAGCATCATTGTAAATCCTGAGCCGCTACCAAGGCCCGGAATAGCAGGTGGGCCAAACGCAAAAACCTGAGCCTCATTAATTTTTACATAGAAAACTTTGTTCAGTTGGTCGACTATTTGATTTACAGTAGCTTTGCGTTCGCTCCAATCCTTTAGTGATACGAATATAAGGGAAGAGTTTGGATAATAGCTCCCCGAGAGTATGCTGTATCCTACCGCGGAAGTAACGTATTCAACCTGGTCAGCCTGAGCTAGTATCGCTTCTACTTTTTTAGTTACCGCGTCTGATCTTTGAAGTGATGCCGCGTCCGGAAGCTGTATATTCACAAATAGATAGCCCATGTCCTCTTCGGGTATGAAACCGCCGGGGACCATCTTGCCTAAGAAAATCAGACCAATTACTAATATGCCGATGAATATAAGTCCACGTTTAACTTTTAGGGTCACAACCCGCGTCAGGGTTATATATTTATCTGTTAGCTTGTCAAAACCGACGTTGAATTTGTCAAAGAAACGGCCGAGCATTCCTTTAGCGGGCTCTCTCTTTCTAAGTAGAAGGGAGCATAGTGCAGGACTTAGAGTAAGAGCATTGATTGATGAAAAGACCACTGATACCGCAACTGTAATGGCGAACTGTTTATATAAGCTGCCTGTTATACCCGCCATAGCGGCAACTGGTATAAATACAGCAACAAGAACAAGCGTAGTTGCGATAACAGGTGCTGTAACCTCACTCATAGCCCTCATGGTCGCTTCTTTTGGCGAGAGGCCGTTTTCGATATTTACCTGCACTGCTTCAACTACAACAATTGCGTCGTCAACCACAATACCAATAGCCAGCACAAGTCCCAGAAGAGAAAGCACATTAATCGTAAAGCCGATTAACGGGAATACCATAAACGCAGCAATTAGAGAAACCGGGATTGCGATAGTAGGAATTAGAGCAGCGCGCCAGTCCTGAATGAATATAAATACTACGAATATTACAAGCGCAAGCGCGACAAACAGAGTTATTACTATTTCTCTGATACCTGCTGTAATAGCTAGCGTAGTATCAAGAGAGATGTCGTATCTTAGACTTTCGGGGAATGATTTTGAAATATCTTCAACGGTTGCTTTAATAGTCTGCGCAAGCTGTGTGGCGTTTGATCCGGGGGCCTGGTAAAGAGCGATTACCGCACATTCTTTCCCATCAAGCCTGGTAAAGCCGTTATATGTTTCCACTCCAAGCTCAACCCGGGCGATGTCTTTAATCTTAACCTGTGAGCCTGCTTCACTAGTTCTAACAGCAACTTCCCCGAATTCCTCTGGTGACTGAAGGCGCTCAGGCAGTCTTACCGTATAAGTGAATTCTGTGCCTGCAGGAGCAGGTTCCGCTCCAAACTTTCCGCCCGGTACGACAACATTTTGCTGCTGTATGGCATCTACGATTTCAGGGATGGTTATACCAAGTTGCGCCAGACGATCGGGTTTAATCCATACCCGCATTGAATAATCGGTCGCAATCAAAACTGATACACGTCCAATTCCCTTTATTCGAGCCAGTGTATCTTGGAGATTAATAATTGCGTAGTTCCCGAGGAAGTTTTGGTCATATCTCCCGTCCTCAGAAGTGAGAGTAACCAGCATTAGAATATTGGGGAGAGATTTCTCGGTTGTAACACCTAGTCGTTTTACTTCTTCCGGAAGTTTTGCTGTAGCGGCGGCAACTCTATTTTGAGTAAATACGGTGTTCATATCAGGATCGGTGCCCACCTCAAACGAGACTTGAATTGCCATTGTGCCGTCGTTTGAGTTAGTGGATTTCATGTAGATCATGTTATCTACACCGTTAATCTCCTGCTCAAGAGGCGTTGCAATTGATTCCTCTACGTTTACAGCGTTTGCACCGGTATATGTAGCTCTGACTTCGACAATAGGTGGAGTGATATTTGGATACTGTTCAATGGGAAGACCTCCCATGAATACAGCGCCTATTATCACCATCACAATGGCTATAACCATTGCTACTATAGGTCTGTTAACGAAAAAGTTGCCCATTGTTTTTTAGATACTCTCTAGATCAGGAATTTTTACTTCGACAACTTCAGGCGCTACCACGATTCCCTCTTTTACTTTTTGTAGCCCTTCATAAATAACTTTGTCACCAGGTTTGAGTCCTTCTGTAATTAGCCAAAATTCTTTTACTTTAGGTCCAACTTGCACTTGTCGGTTCTGAACTTTATTACTTTCGTCTATTACGAGAACACTAAATGTTCCCTGAAGTTCTATAACACATCTTTGAGGCACTAAGATACCATCTTTGACTCTCTCAACCTCGGCGCGTACTTTAGCGAATAGCCCCGGGCGAAGGAGCTGGTCGGGGTTTGGAAAAGAGGATTGAATAAGGATTGCCCCTGTCAACGGATCAACGTTTCTATCGATAAAATCGAATTTCCCCTTATAACCATATACC
>SPCL01000107.1 GCA_004525335.1 Thermodesulfobacteriales bacterium | reverse complement strand
TTCTACTTCTGGAGTAGGTGCAATCTCGGCTTCTACTTCTGGAGTAGGTGTTGGTTCAGCCTTAGCAGCCTTATCCTCTTTAGACTTCTTGTGCTTGTTAGCTGCTTCCTCAGTGATTTTAAGCGTCATGAATCTAAGTACATCAGTTCTATAGAACTGAAGATGCTTTTCTACCTCTTTACTCGCATCAGGCAAGGCTTTAAATACGAGAATGTAATAAATACCTCTTTTATGGTCCTGAATCTCATATGCCAATTCCCTTTCAGCCCATTTCTCGGCTTTTACAATCTCACCTTCGTTGTTGGAAATTGAATCTAGGAGTTTCTGTTGGATTTTGGCCAGATCTTCTTCTTTTAGATCAGGCCTTGTTGTGTAAAGTGTTTCGTAATAGTTTGGCGTAATAGCCATGTTTACTACCTCCTGTCTCGGTCATTTGGGCTCTGATGGTAGTTTGTAGTGTTATCAGAGCGACAGATTATTTTAATATCTGTATATTTTACCCGAAAATACCAAATTGTTAAGATTATTTAGGGGATGCAGCTTTAATACTGCACCCCATTTGTTTTTTTTGTCAAATTAATAGCGGTGCAATTACAAGAGATACAATTGACATTAGCTTAATCAAAATGTTCATTGCAGGTCCTGAAGTATCTTTAAACGGATCACCAATCGTGTCTCCCACAACTGCTGCGTGATGAGCATCTGATCCTTTTCCACCGAGATTGCCTTCTTCAATATACTTTTTGGCGTTGTCCCATGCGCCACCGGAGTTTGCCATCATAAGCGCTAACATCACACCTGATACAATTGCTCCAGCTAGAAAGCCTCCCAGGCCTTCAGGTCCAAGGATAAGCCCCATTACAATAGGGGCTAAGACAGCGATGATTCCGGGAACTACCATTTCTCTAAGTGAAGCGTCAGTGCTAATAGCAACACATGTTGCATAATCAGCTTTTGCCTCTCCCTCAAGAAGTCCCGGGATGTCCCTAAACTGCCTTCTTACCTCTTCCACCATCTTTTGTGCAGTTCTTCCAACAGCTCCCATCGTGAGCGCGCCAAGTAAATACGGCAGTGTTCCGCCTAAGAGCAAGCCGGTAATAACATTACTATGAGTTAGATCGATTGAAGTCAGACCAACTGCCTTGGTATATGCAGCAAATAAAGCAAGAGCTGCAAGTGCGGCAGAACCGATTGCGAATCCTTTTCCGATAGCCGCTGTTGTGTTTCCAAGTGAGTCAAGTTTGTCAGTGATTTTTCTTACGTCTTCTCCAAGATGAGCCATCTCTGCAATACCGCCGGCATTGTCAGCGACAGGTCCGTAAGCGTCGACTGACATTGTTATTCCGATAGTTGCAAGCATGCTCACAGCCGCAATTCCAATTCCGTAGAGTCCGGCAAATGAATAAGAAACCCCGATCGCAATAGCTATTACTATCACAGGAGCTGTGGTACTCACCATACCCACTGAAAGTCCTTCGATGATGTTGGTAGCAACTCCGGTTTGAGATGCTTCCGCAATCCTTCTAACTGGAGAGCCGGAAGTGTAGTATTCCGTTAATAATCCGATAGATATACCAGCTAATAGCCCTAAAACAGCTGATAGCCATATCCAGATTATATATCCGCCTATACCGTCTACAAGACCTACTACTAAGAGCACTATAAGAGAAACTGCCAGGTAAATCCCACCGGCATAGAATGTGGCTCTTCTTAGTACTAGATGAGGTTCTAAGTCTTTCATCCACTCAACACTTTTAGATCCGATTATGGAAGCGAAGCTTCCTACTGCTATTAGAATTATTGGAATAGAGATTAAGGCTATTTCATTCACTCCCATACCTGCAGCAATAACCATTGTTGCGATAACAGCACCGACATATGATTCAAAAAGGTCAGCACCCATTCCTGCAACGTCTCCAACATTGTCTCCAACATTGTCTGCGATTGTAGCAGGGTTTCTGGCATCATCTTCAGGGATGCCAGCTTCGACTTTACCAACTAAGTCTGCTCCAACATCTGCTCCCTTAGTGAAGATACCGCCGCCGATTCTTGCAAACAGTGCGACCGTACTTGCACCCATAGCGAATCCGCCGATTACTTCTGCAAAATTCTGAGCGAACAATGCAAGTGCTGATGGGTCAGTTGGATTGACCGGAAGGCCGATTCCAAAAACAAAGGCTACTGAAAGCCCTAGTAGACCTAAACCGGCTACTGATAATCCCATGACGTTTCCGCCTTTGAATGCAACTGCAAGTGCTCTGCCTTGTCCTTCTGTGGCTGCGGCTTGGGCAGTTCTGACATTTGCTTTAGTTGCCGATTTCATTCCGAAGAATCCTGCAAGTATCGAACAAACAGCGCCGCCTAAGTATGCGATAGCTGCTTTCCAGCCAATAAAAATGCCAAGTAGGATAAACACTATGGCAACAAAAATCCCGATTATCCTGTATTCTCTATTTAAGAAGACCATCGCTCCCTCTTCTATTGAAGCTGCGATCTCCTTCATTGTGTCATTGCCTGCTGGAAGAGACTTTACCTCACGATATACTAAATAAGCATATCCTAAGACAATTACTCCTAAAATGAGCCCAAACAGGGCTGCTATTACTTCTCCCATTGGATTAAACCTCCTTTAATTAACGAGAACTTATTTGTTCTGTATTTTCTTTGTTTTCAGATTTAACATTGTACTTGTTCATGGCTTTCTCAAGCCCGTTGTTCATAATCTCTAATACTGCATCAGTCGCAGTTTGGATTGACTCTTCTACCATAGCGCTTTCACTCTTATTGAAGTTGGAAAGTACATGGTTTGCTCCATCCGATTTAGCATTAGGCTTTCCGATGCCAATTCTGACCCTAATGAAATCTTTATTGCCTAAAGATGATATTATTGATTTAATCCCATTGTTTCCGGCACTTCCCCCGCCGGGCTTTATCATTATCCTGCCAAGCGATATATCCATTTCGTCATGTATTACGATAATATTTTCAGAGGGAATTTTGTAAAAGTCCGAAGCACTTGAAACCGCACCCCCACTGCGGTTCATATAAGTTTGCGGTTTTAAGAGAAGTATCTTATTGCCTTCTAAAAATCCTTCACCGTACAAACTTTGAAATTTACTTTTTTGTATATCTATTCCAACCCTTTTCCCTAATTCATCTACTACTAAAAAACCGACGTTGTGCTTAGTCAGCGTGTATTCCTTCCCAGGATTTCCGAGTCCTACAACTAATTTCATTAGGGTTAACTACCCTCTTCGCTTCCTTCTTCTTGAGCTTCTTCAGTCGCAGCTTCCTCAGTTCCTTCTTCCCCTTCAATTTCTTCTTCAGTAGGTTCAGTCTCCACTTTAGGTGCTAGGACGGTTACAATCGTGTCTTCATTCTCATGAAGTATTGTTACCCCTTCTTCTATTTCTAAGGTACCAACATGTATAGAATGTCCTATTTCAAGTTCTGTTACATCAACAGAGAATGAGTTAGGGATGTTTGTAGGTAAGCACTCAACACTAATCTCTCTTAATATTTCCTCTAATATCCCGCCTTCTTTAACTCCCTTGGCGCTACCTTCTATCTGAACAGGGACAGTAACGGTAATCTTCTCTTTCATATCTAAAGCCTGGAAGTCTAAATGAATAGGTTTATCTGTTAGATAGTCATATTGAACTTCTCTTAGAAGTGATAACTTTTGGATTTCAGCTTCTTCGTCTTTTACATGTATCTCAAGCAATGTGTTTTCCCCGGCGTCTGTTGATAGCGCCTCTTTTAACTCGGCGGGGTTAATAACAAGCGAAAGAGTTTCTGTTCCCTTGCCATATAATACAGCAGGAATATTACCTTCTTTTCTAATTTCTCTAGCCCCGCTCTTCCCCATTCTTTTTCTTTTTAATACATTTAATGTGCTCTGTGCCATTTTTTAGCTCCTTCCATATATACAAACCTATTGGTTAAAAAAGACTGCTTATGGATTCTCCTGTTGTTATTCTTTTTATTGACTCACCTAATAGGTCAGCAATAGTAAGTACTTTGAATTTATCACAATCTATCACATCTTGAGACGGTGGTATAGTATCTGTAATTATAACTTCCTCAAGTACCGAATCTTTTATTCTTTCAATTGCCTTACCGGACAGTACTGCATGAGTACAGCAAAGAGATGCCCTCTTTGCCCCATTTTTTATTAGTGCTTGTGCTGCTTGTATGGCAGTACCGGCTGTGTCGACTAAGTCATCAAATAGGATTACAGATTTGCCCTCGACATCTCCGATCACATTCATTATCTCTGCCTGGTTGGGATTAGGGCGTCTCTTATCTGTCATAGCAAGTCCGGCATCTAACTTTTTTGCGAAGACTCTTGCCCTTTCCATTCCTCCGGCATCTGGGGAAACGATAACAAGATCATTATTATTATTAGTTTCCTTTATATAGTCTAATAATACGGGTGAGGCATATATGTGATCAACAGGTATATTAAAAAACCCCTGAATCTGACCAGCGTGAAGATCTACTGTTACTACGCGGCTTATTCCAGAAGTAGTAATGAGGTCTGCAACTAGCTTTGCAGTTATAGGTGCTCTTGGTTTAACCTTTCTATCTTGCCTTGCATAACCATAATAAGGTATGACTGCTGTAACTGATGCAGCAGAAGCCCTTTTAAGCGCATCGGTAAGAATTAGGAGCTCCATTAGATGCTCGTTAGTCGGCGGACATGTAGACTGTAGCACAAATACATGACACCCACGCACACTTTCATCAATCGCCGTTGAAAGCTCGCCGTCACTGAATCTTCTTATTTCAGCTTTTCCCAATGGGACACCCAAGTATTTACATACTGCTTCAGCGAGCGGCACGTTTGAAGTCCCACAAAAGATTTTAAAATTATTCATTTAAATTTATGTCACTTAAAATTATTGATCACCCCGAATAAAAACAAGGTATTATAAAAGACATAAATGATAATTCAAGAAATATTAAGGAGTCATTGAAAAATTAGCTTGACAATAAATCTCACAAAAAAACAAAGAGACATAATTAATTCACATAGAATTGCAAGAATGGCAACTGTGGATGAATCAGGAAAACCACTAGTACTTCCTATTTGTTTTGCATATGAGGGCAACTTTATTTATTCCCCAATTGATAAAAAACCCAAAAGTGTATCTGCCGGCAAATTGAAGAGAGTAAGGAATATTATCAGCAATCCTAATATTTCTCTTGTGATTGATAACTATGTAGAGAACTGGAGCATGCTTTATTATTTAATAATTCAGGGCACAGCAGAAATGATATACGAAGGAGAAGAGTACAAGAATTCGCTAAAGATTCTCGCTAAAAAGTACGCTCAATATGATGAGATGGGGTTAGAGTCTCTCGGAGCTCCTGTTATTAAAATAACACCTGAAAAAATAATATCTTGGGGTGATTGATAATTTGCGGTTACCGCGTATTTTTATTCTTCTAAATAATGACGTATATGTTTTATTGCATTCAAATAATAAGAGCTGCAATTTGCCCCAAATCCAGATGTTTAAGATTGTTAATACTTTAAAGGATAATAATGACTCAAGCAGGCACAGGATGTTCTGATCTAGAAAATAGTTTTGAAGCTGCTAATGCAGCCGCAAAGCAGGCAATGGACAATGCCGGGATTAGTAAAGCCGACTGGGTGCTAGTTTTTTGTACTTTTCCGCACAGGGCAAATTATGAGGAGATATTAAAAGTCGTTTGCGAAATTACTCATACTAAAAATGTTAGCGGATGCAGCGCCATAGGTATTATCTCAAATTATGGCGAGACAGAGGCTCAACCTAGCGTTGTAGTCTTGGCCGTTTCCTCAAAAAGTATCAAATCTAAACCCTTTGTGATTTATCAGTTGGGCGCTGGCGGGATGAAAGCAGGCGAAGAGATAGGGGAGCTATTAAAGTCTTCTAAGAGTCCAAGTTCAATTCTCACTTTGTTGCCCGACCCTTTTCATATTCATCCGGAATTGTTATTTAAAGGTATAGAATCAAAATTGGGCCCGATTCCTATAGTCGGAGCCACAGCTTCAGAGGATCCCAGGATTAATGATACTTTTGAATTCTATGGTGATAGCGTCGCTTCAAGCGCTGTTGCAGGATTATTGTTGGATGGAGATTTCTCCTACAAAGTCGATATTACACAAGGGTGCCAATTAGTAGGACCTCCTTGCGTTATAACAAAATCTAATAAAAATATCATTTCAGAGCTTGATGGCGAGCCAGCTTATGAAGTTCTAAAAAGGCGTATTCCAAAAAGCATTCTTCGAGATCCTATGGATATTTTGCGCCTACTTTTTGTAGCCTTCCCACCTGATCCTGATCAGACTCATATTACCGGGAGTGATTATCTAGTAAGAAATCTTATAGGCGTGGACCAAAAGTCTGGTTATATTGCAGTTCCTCAGAATGTAGAGGATGGACAATTAATCGGTTTTACTTTGAGAAACCCGGAAATGGCACGGCAAGATCTGAAACAAATGTTGGATAGAATTACTTCTAATCAAAATCCCGACAATCCTTTTAGATTTGGATTTTATTTCAACTGTTGCGCAAGGGGATCTTCACTATACGGTCATGAGGGCATAGACGCGGCATATATAAGCAGTGCTCTCGGAGATGTCCCATTTATAGGCTTTTTCGGCAACTCAGAATTTGCTCCAATTCAAGACAGTAACCATCTTTTTACTTATACCGGAGTACTAGTTTTATTCTCGGATAAGTGATTACTAATAAACCTGCTGATAATTGCGCTTGTGGTCTAAATATCACTAATGCATTAATACTTAGCGCCCTAATCTTCTAAACTTTGATCGAAATTAAGATAAGTTAACGCCTCAAATTGTTATAGCACCTTTATCTGATGTGTGATAATATTAGGTGGCGTCTGGGTGTTACTAGGCAAGATATGCCGAAGTGGCGGAATTTGGTAGACGCGCTGGACTCAGAATCCAGTGGGCATTGCGCTCGTGGGGGTTCAAATCCCCCCTTCGGCACC
This sequence comes from Thermodesulfobacteriales bacterium, assembly GCA_004525335.1. Taxonomy (GTDB): domain Bacteria; phylum Desulfobacterota_D; class UBA1144; order Nemesobacterales; family UBA2774; genus CR02bin9. The sequence continues at coordinate 1 of SPCL01000107.1, read as the reverse complement.
A
>SPCL01000260.1 GCA_004525335.1 Thermodesulfobacteriales bacterium | reverse complement strand
TGGCGGTCTTAATGCCGCACAGCTAAGACGTTTGGCGGACTGTTCAGATAAATATGCCAGCAACTTTTTGCACCTAACAACAAGACAAGACGTCCAGCTCTACTATATTAATTTAGAAGACGAACCCAATATGATGCGTGAACTTGCCGATGTTGGTATCACAACACGTGAAGCTTGCGGAAATACCGTTAGAAATGTTACAGCCTGTCATCAGGCAGGTTCTTCTCCCACAGAAACTTTTGATGTTACCCCTTATGCAGAAGCATTTAAGAACTTCATGCTTAGAAACCCAATATGTCAGAATATGGGGAGAAAATTTAAAGTATGTTTTGAAGGCTGCCACGACAAAGATCATGCAGGGATCATGATTCACGACTTAGGATTCCGCGCCAGAGTAAGAGAAGAGGGCGGCGAATTAAAACGTGGATTTCAGGTATATGTCGGCGGAGGTTTAGGAGCATCGCCTTCTCTAGGACAGCTCTGGACCGAATTTCTGCCGGTTGAAGAAATGATTCCTTTTTCAGCTTCGGTTGTCCGCATTTTCGACCGATACGGCGAGCGCAAGGTTCGTATGAAGGCCCGTATGAAATTTCTAATCAGAAAACTTGGAATGGATGAGTTCCGTAAACTAGTTCAAGAGGAAAGGGCTAAGCTCAAAGTTGATCCAAAGTGGAATGATTTTTTAAATAACATAGACGAAACACCTCCTGAAGTGAATCAGAACATACCTTCAGCGCCACAAGGAATAGAAAATGATCCTTTATATATAGCGTGGAAGGAGACAAATGTCCTACCTCACGGCCAAGAGGGATTTAATATGGTTAATATAAAGGTTCATAATGGTGATATAACTTCTGATACGGCAAGAGCACTGGCTGATATAACTGATATATTTTCTGCGAGTGATATAAGAATTAGTATTTCACAGAATCTGATTTTAAGATGGGTCCCTACTGAAGCTCTTCCCGCCTTATATGCGGCACTTTATGATCTTGATTTAGCTAACCCCGGTGCTGAAACATTTGAAGATATAACAGCATGCCCCGGTGCAGATACCTGCCGATTAGGTATTACGTCTGCAAAAGGTCTAGCAGATACGCTCACAGAGGGAATGAAAAACGGCTTAGGTGAATACAAAGAACTATCCAAAGGTCTCAACATTAAGATCTCAGGCTGCCCGAATTCATGTGCACAACACGTGTCTGCCAGTATTGGTTTTCAAGGCGCCTCGCTTGCTAAAGCCGGCAGAAATGTTCCAGCAGAGCAAGTATATGTTGGTGGCGGGCTCTATGGTGATGACACAAGGCTTGCAACTTCTATAATCAAGGTGCCTACTAGAAACGCTCCTAAAGTTGTAAAGAAGCTCTTGGAGGTATACAGAGATGAGAGGAGTGATGGTGAGCATTTTGATTCAGTGATGGAGAGGCTCGGTAGAGACAGGATAAAAGAAGAAATAACAGAATTTCTTCAGATCCCTACTTTTGAAGAGGATCCTTCATTCTACCAGGACTGGGGTCATGAAGAGGAGAAGTTTGAGCTCCAAAAAGGAGTCAAGGGTGAGTGTGCAGGCGCAACTGTAGAAGAAAAAGTGCCTACTTTCTCTGATGCTGAGAAACGTATACAGCAAGCTGAAGCACTGCTTAATCACGGAGAATACGGTACTTCTATAATGGAAGCCTATCATTCCTGTGCAGCTAGCGCCCATGTGCCTCTCTATACTAAGCTGGTCGACCCATTTACATCAGAGCAGACAATGTGGGAGTTTGAGAATCTACTTGTCAGAACAGGCGATGCTGATGAAAAATGGCTTGATATCTCAGGCGTTCTAAAAGATATGGTAGGTCAGGAACCCTCAGAGGAGCTTGCTGTTAAGCTGCTCGGAGTTGCCAAGGATCTTTATTCTGAGTGCGAGAGAATACAGGCGAATTTATCATAAATATTTGATCTGACTTAACGCCTGTTCTCTACATAAACATAATCCTTACTTTTTAGCTGAAACATAAGAAGGCGTCTTTATCCAGACATTATTTATAATTTTAAAATATGGGGTTGAATTCTTATTGCTGTGTCCATATATTGACTATAGAGCATGGAAAGGAGATTGAAATGAGAAAAGTTGTAATAACAATGTCGGTAGTTTTAGGTTTAGTTCTAGGCGGATTATTCCCTGTATCTTCATTTGTATATTTTGAGCATCAAGATGCTGATTGCTCAATGAATCAATTTGAAAATGTTCAATTAGAGAATAGTTGTAAAAACTTAGAAGCTTAATTTGTACGGTTTAGATTAATGTATATACCGGGAACTAAGTTTAAGGTAGTCCTGGAAATCCAAGTTAGAGGCCAAGTTTTTGAACCTGGTCTTGAGGGCGAGGTTATTAAGCCTATACCCAAAATGGTTGGAAAGGCCTATAGTGTAAAATTTGTAGATGGAAGAACTGCCGAAATTCATATCGTTATTATGAAT
>SPCL01000270.1 GCA_004525335.1 Thermodesulfobacteriales bacterium | reverse complement strand
GTTTATCCTCTTTGGTATCTTCGGTATTATTGATTGAATTTTAGGGATGACCACAACGTGTTGACAAAACTGGCTGGCCTCCTCCGCCCATGAGAGGATTTCACTTAAAGTTCGGTGGGGTTCCAAGTCAAGGACTGTTGCCATCTTGGGTCGATAATGAGCTAGCTCGGCCATATAGCGAATTCGATTAGGTTTACGCCAATCCTGGTCCGCAAAGTAAATGGGGAAATGTGGCTTATCGCGAGGAATCCGGGCTCCATATAGGAAGCCGAAAGAAACCGCAATTTCAGCGAAGCGCCGATTCCCGCCGGCACAATAGATAAGTTTTGGTGACACTTTCATAAATCAAGACGCCAGACGTTAATCTTTCTTTTCGTCCGAGATAACTGCTTGGCGCAGAGGACAAATCCTCGGTTTTTATACCATTTGTTTGCTAGAAGATCAGCAGGGCATCTGGAAAGGATACTGGTTGCTCCTTTGACAGTCTTTAGCTCTTCAAGCATTTGTGTGCCGATTCCTTCGTTCTGATGCTTTGGAAGAACAATAATCTCTCGAATAGTGAGTTGCCCATCTTTTCGTAAATGCCAATGACAAAATCCCCCATTAACTAATAAGAGCTCTCCCCTCAGAGCGCTAAAGTATAGAGTCTGAAATATCATCCTAGTCCAGCCTACATTATATTAGAGAGTAGCTCCGTTGAGTAGCATCTTCTGTCGAGTGCTTGATCCTCCATAAACGTGATAATCAGTGGGAATTTTCCCAAGTCTATGATAGCGATTTTAAAGAGTCAATGATTTCCCTAGGGAGCCAGCACTCCGAAATCAGTCAACTTTCTGGGTTAACGGCCATGCGCGGGCCTGCAACTCAAGCACAATTAATGCACATCCATTAAAATACCTGGTGTTATAGTATTTAATATCAAGAGGATAACAGACTAGGCCCCTGCCCTTCGAATCCAAAGGTCGGGGGTTCAAATCCCTCCGGGCGCGCTCTCTTGTTCCCTTGTTTATCAGCGTTTTCCGTGAATTTGTCTTTTCAACAGTGAACCCGTATTTTCAGCGGTATTCAATCGATTATGGCACACTGGTGGCACACGGGGATAAGTCCGCTTTCGGATTTAAATGCTCTCAGGTATCGCTTTTGGTTTTGTTAGTATAAGTGTATTATCTAAGGTTGATAACAAGGCTATTCTTTCTTTCGAAAAGAGCATAATTGGAGACTAACAAAATGGTAAGAAAGCGGGGTAATGACCTCAACGGGTCTGATTGGGCCAAATATTCTCTGAGTGTTTGGAATGACATAAGAAAATCGAAAGATGAGATGAACCTAAAACACCCGGCTATGTTTCCATTGATGTTAGTCGGGCGGCTGATAATGTGCTTTACTACTAAGGAAGAACTTCGAGTTCTTGACCCTTTTATGGGAAGCGGTTCTACTCTCGTCGGCGCTCGAAATCTGGGAAGATATGGCATAGGTTTTGAACTTAATCCTGAATATATAAAACTCGCCGAATCGCGACTTACTCAGAAAATCCTATTCAATGAAAGTAACCACGAAATTCATAATGTCAACGCTAGTGAAATCCCTAATCTTATTGACGAAGATTCAGTTGATATTTGTATTACATCTCCTCCTTACTGGGATATTCTCCTGCAGAAGCGTACTGCAGATTATAAGAAGATTCGTCATTATGGAGAGGAAGAGGGAGATTTAGGGCATATTCGTGATTATCAATTATTTATCAAAGCCCTTGCCGATATCTTTGCCGGGGTTTACAAGGTTCTTAAGCCTGGGAAGTATTGCATAGTCAATGTAATGGACCTCAGAAAGAAGGACCAGTTTTACCCGTTCCATGCTGACCTTGCGACAAGCATGAAATCGATTGGGTTTATTTTTGACGACCTAATTATATGGGACAGAAGGCAAGAATATAACAACTTGAGGGCTCTTGGGTATCCCTCTGTATTCAGATTAAATAAGATTCACGAATTCATCCTAATCTTTAAGAAACCGAGCTAATAATTCCGTATCAATGCTCATACCAATATTCGTTAAACTCGCCGTAGGTCTTAAAAAGTTTATCCTTGAATCGGAATCTTAGCCAAGTACAGCCTTCCAGTTGCAGCTCTTTTATTGCCCCATTAAGTTGTTTCCATGTGACACGGTTGGGTTTGTTCAATGGCTACGTTTTTATAAAATCAAGCATTGTAGCATTATATAATTCGCGGTCCACATCGATACGGAATTCTTGTTTGAGAAATGTATCAAGTGTTCGCATCGTCCGAAAATCTATATTAGTATGCGGTGTACCGCTTCCGCCTGCGGCTTC
>SPCL01000250.1 GCA_004525335.1 Thermodesulfobacteriales bacterium | reverse complement strand
TGCTAACTATTATAAAGACGATTTTCTGCATTCACCTATAAAGACGGGGGCGTATCAAAAAAGACGCAAACTTTTTAATTATATAGCTAGGGCGGGGTATGAGGAAATGAGTGGTTTTGGTGCTTCTAGAAACAAAAAAGGAGGCTCACACTACTAGTGCCAAGCTCCCTTTATACTTTTGTCACCCTGAAATGATTCTGATCAAGTGAGGAATCGGATGCCTTTAACTAAAACTATTAATGGTTTTAATTAGACTCGCTAATTCCTATAATCAAAATATTCAGGGTCTCTTCTTTTCTAATTTTCTCACTAGGGTGTCAGATCATTCTCTACCCTAAAAAAATCTACCGGCAAATCCATTCTATCAACTGACACTATATTTATTGGAAACCCAGGTGCTGGCGGCGGTATATCTGTTACATCATCTTCTATCACAACACTTAGGTTATCATCAAATTCCAGTGAAGCTTCTATTTTAGTGCCTAATCCGAGAATTTCCTGAGTTGAAACCAATACCATTTCATTCTCAAAATTAACATCAGGAAGGTCGAAAAACGAGAAGAAACAGCTGTTTCTAAATCTATTCCAATCATTTGCAGTCTTTATAACCAAGGTACTTTGCTCATAAGGACAATCTGGAGGTTGTTCACCCACAAAAGCTCTTGTTTCTAAAATGTTTGTTATTTCCAGCTCCATGATAAACCCTTCCATGTTTTCTAGGTCTGAAATAACCTCTTCTAAACTCTGGTCCGTTACAATGGTAGTGCTTCCCCCAGTATTAGGATCAAAACAGGGATTAGAAGAAGTTAATATATAGCAAATATTTTCTTCTCTATTGCTGCCATCACAACTAACAATGAATATGACTGTGAAAAATATCGCAACTATTATTCCGCGCAATATTCACCTCCCATAACATTATATTTCCAAACAGCAAGAAATAATACCATTATTATTCATAGGCTTATTGTAAAGCTACCAAACCTGACATCCAGTCTATGAATATTTAATTAAGGTGGTGATTTGTTTCAGGGGTTTCTATTGCCGCTATTGCATATGCCATATTTTAGTTAGTAAATACCTTTTAAATTCGGTTTCAATTTTTAAAGTTCCATGTAAATCCATTATAGGGATAATGAGTGTGCGTGTCTTTTAAAAGATATAACTAATACTAGTACGGGAGTAGGTTCTTGATATGTTCAAACTTTCTAAGAGTTTTCTGACAAAAGCATCACTTCATAAAGATTTCCGCAGAGTGGATATTATTTGCAGTAAATCCCACCTTCATTCTCAAAAACAGAACCATCTGTTGTACATTTTTGTCTTGCTTCTTGGCATTCATCGGGGAAATTAATCTCTCCCGGTGTGTTCTCGATTTTCTGCATAACAGCCCACTCATCCAACGCAGGGTCTAGAAGATTTTGCACTCCATAATGAAGCACTTTCCACATTTTAGTTGAATCTTCCTGGTCTACATAAAAATCCCCCTCCATGAACGGGAAGCGCACTGCATTGGGTTTCGATTCGGACTCGCCTAAAACAACACTAATTCTAAAATGCTCGACATAGCGTTCTTCTTCCTCTAATAAAATCTCAGCCCCTACATAACGCGAATTGGCTAGACAGCCGTTAAGCACCTCAAGGGGGAGTTTGCCGAGACAAAGGCAATTGTCGTCTGCATCTGGAGGTATTACGCCGGGCCATTTAAGAGTAAAAGTATATAGATAATCGTCATAGATAAGATTTGTAAAATGAATTTTCTCATCCTCACCGCCGGCGATCATCTGAAGATCACCGTTGTTCCCATGCCATGAAAAAGAAACATCTACGTCAAGATCCTTTACAATCCAGCGGCCTTCCCACGTAAAATTTTCAGGGAACTGGGGTTTGGGTGGAGATCCGGTCGCTTTTGAAGAGGATTCACACGAGGCAAATAGAACCAACGCTAGCAATGCTAAAAATAAGGACGATTTATTTTTTGTTATCATCAGGCTTCCTTTATTGTTTTGTATAAGTTCAAATTGATGAACATGGACATATCATACCTTCTTAATATTAAACAAACACTACGGGTCTAGTAAATGGGAGCTGTATGATCTGGGTGTTGACCCCGGGGAAACCAATGACCTTGCTGCCGTAGAGCCTGAGAAGCTAAAAACCTTTACAGACAAATATGACGAATATGCCAAAAAAGTAGGGGTAGATGCGCTGGATTAGATTGACTATAGTTTGAATTTTAGCTGAAATTTCTTTACTTAATTAAATTTGTCGAACCATAATGCTGCAAGAAGTAACCTTAATTAAGAAAAGGCATATGGTAGAAGAGGGAGGCTATCAGTCGGTACTCAAACTCTTCGTCATTTGTCAGAGGAAACCCTGCGCCAACCCCTATATGAATATCTTTATTCTTAAACGGGGCAACCTTCACACCGGGGTCGATGTTTAATACCGACTCGCCGTCCTCCTCTCCGTTTAACACCGTCTCTCCGTCAAATTCAAGAATTGCCTCAAAACTATTTCCCAGGTGATAGAGCATAGCTAAATTGTAGCCCAGCTCATCCCCCTCATCCTGGTCTCCTTTTTGATTTACAGGTGTTTTAGGCAAGGACATTTGGCGGTTTAATTAACTTATAATCAGCCAGAAACTCGTTCGG
>SPCL01000185.1 GCA_004525335.1 Thermodesulfobacteriales bacterium | reverse complement strand
CGATCGGCAAGAGAAATGGGGATAATTTAGAGATTACTATGGAGACAATCTCCGGCAAAACAGAGCGCACATTGTCTATAGAGAAAGAACTAATCCTGCCGTCTCTAATTTCAAAGTTATTAGTAGAAAACAAACTAAATACTGGAGATAAGTTTAATCTTTCACTATTTGAGCCTTTATCTATACTAATGGGGATGAATGAGCCTGTATCTACACACATAATCGGCGAGAAAGAGACTGTGGAGATACCGTACGGTAAGTTTGATACTTATAAGGTTGAGTCTAACTTTATGGGATCTCAAACAACCTCTTGGATAAATGAGAAGGGTGAGGTTATTAAACAGGAATTCCCACCGGGGCTTGTGGCAGTAAGAGAATCCAAAAAAGATATATTAAGTAAAAAAAACTCGAGCTTTGATATAACCAAGAAAACTTCTATACCTGCAAATATTAAGATTAAAGACCCGGGGAAACTAAAATATTTGAAAATTAAACTAGAAGGAATTGATGCTAGTGACGGGTTCGATATAGATGACGGATATAGACAATATCTAGAAGGACAATTTGTAGAAATAAAGTTAGATAAAGCCAAACTTAATCAGAGTTCTTATACTCTTCCCTACAGCTCTTCTGAATACAAACAGCTAACAGAAGCTGACTTTCTTATACAGAGTGATGACAAAGAAATAGTCGCTATAACAAATAAAATTTTAGATGGTGAAACCAATCCAATTAAAGCAGCAAATAAAATTAACAACTGGATATATAAAAACCTTAAAAAATCTGCTACTGTAAGTCTTCCTAATGCAAAAGATGTCTTGACGACGAGGGTAGGGGATTGCAATGAGCATGCGGCTTTGTTCTCAGCAATGTCGAGAGCTGCCGGAATACCGACCAAAACTGTGCTCGGAACGATGTATTATGAAGATAGTTTTTATTATCATGCCTGGAACGAAGTCTACGTTGGTGAGTGGATAGCAATTGATTCAACTTATGGACAATTTCCTGCTGATGCAACGCATATAAAATTAATTGAGGGAAATTTAGCAAAAAGTGGGGAGATATTAAAAGTAGTGGGTAAACTAAACATCGAGATAATTGATGCATCATAAAATTAGCAGCTCTAAAAACTTAGCCTATGTTCTATTTGCCATCTTCGGCATTGTGTTAATTTCCCTATCTTCATGCGGGCATAAAAACCCATCTGCTGATATTGAAGCAAACACATTTTCAGAGAATGATCAAGAACCAAGGGATAGAGCTTATTACCACTTCACACTTTCAAGATATCATTTGCTCAACCAAAGGTACGCTGATTCACTCAGTGAGCTTGAAGTTACCGAGAGCTACGATCCCGACTCTGCATATATAAAATATAATCTAGCGCTGTTATATATTTCCTCGGGCAGATTAAACGAAGCATTAGACAAGCTTGAGAAGTCAATTGAATTAAATCCTAATTATGGCCCTTCGTTTACTATGTTAGGCAAAGTATATGCATCATCAAACGACAAAGAACTTAAAGAAAAATCTGTAAAAATACTCAAGCGTGCTGTTGAATTAAATCCTGATGATGCTGAGTCCCTGCTGTTTTTGGGGATTATAGAAACAGAGGCCGGGAACTACACAGCAGCAGAGAAAAACTTTAAAAAAATAACAGAGCTATATCCTGATAACGAAAGGGGGTTTTTCTTTTTAGCCAGGCTATATTATGAAAAAGGCGATTTTGCCAAAGCTGAGCAGTTATACAATGAATCCCTTAGATTGAATCCGGGGTTTATTTCCGCTCTTATAGAGCTTGCTCTGGTATATGAAAAACAGGGGCGATATGAGGAATCTGAAAACATATACAAATCTATTATCACCCTATACCCGGAAACACTTGATACGTATGTCAGGTACGGCAATTTCCTCTTTAGATTAAACCGAAAAAAGGACGCTAGACAACAGTTTGAGAAAGCGGAAAACTTGGATTTTCAAAACCCTGATCTAAAACTCAGACTAGGTCTTTTATACATTGAAGATAGAAACTTCGAAAAAGCAATTGAAGAGTTCCAATTAATTCTTCTAAGCAATCCTAATGATCAAAGGGCTAAATACTATCTAGCGCTGTCGTATATTGAGATCGGCAACTATCCACAAGCTCTAAATATTCTGGATTCAATAAGTAGTGATGCAGAATTCTACGGCGAAAGCCGAGTTCAGAAAGCCTTTATATATGAGAAACAAGGCGATATAAACCGCTCCTTAGAAATGATGGAGCAGGTATATAGTAGTGAGCCGAATAATGAAGTAATCGTAAATTATCTGGGTAGTGTTTATCAGAAATTAAACAGGGACCAGGATGCGATCAACTTATATAATACTTTTTTACAATCTAATTCCAGTAGCAAAGTAATTCTCTATTCACTCGGAGTAATTTACTACCTAAACGACCAAATAGATGAATCTATAGCAGCCATGAGAAGGCTTATTCAGATTGACCCAAATAATGCAGATGCTCTTAACTTTGTGGGATATACCTATGCAGAGCAAGGTAAAAACCTGGATGAAGCCGAGATGCTTATTAAAAGAGCTCTTGAACTCTCTCCGAATAAAGGCTACATACTGGACAGCCTGGGCTGGGTTTATTACAAGAGAGGAAAATATGATGAAGCCATTGAGCTTCTAAATAGAGCATCTGAGCTACAGCCTGATGATCCTTCAATTATGGAGCATTTGGGAGATGTGTACTTTGATAAGGGGGAATTCTCAAAAGCGCTTGAATACTATCAAAGAGGAGTATATTTAGTAGATCAGGATACAGAGAATAACGATCCGAAACTTAAAGAAAGGCTTTATAAAAAGACAAATGATTTAAAAACAAATATTAGTGCTCAAAACTAAAGTGAAGAATACCAACCTCTTAACAATTTCAGTTTTAATCTTAATATTTTCTTTAGCCTCGTCCTGTGGAGTTAAAAAAGGGGCAATACAAATTGATGATGGCAGTTTAAATACCATTTTAAAAAAGATTGAATTATTTGAGGGAGCACTCAGATCTCTAAAAGGCCTTGCAAAAGTTAAGATCAAAACACCTGACAGCAAAATTTCTTATACCCAAGTAACAATAGCAGAGAGACCTGATCTTCTAAGATTAGAAGCGTTAAACCCATTTGGAAAAACTGTTGGATTTATCTCTTCGGACGGAACAAATATTTACATTATATCCCCATCAGAAAGAGGGGTGTATGATTCCAGTACCAACTTTGATCTGGCTTATGTCTATCCGGGATTAAACTTGAAAATTACAGCGATTAACCTGGTCAACCTTATTCTGGGGCGTTTGCCCGACAAAGTATATGATTTAGGCTCCAAGCCTGAGATGAGTGCTGATGGCAGCCAAATAAAATTAAATTTTGCTTCAGACAATTCATCAGAACCAAACACGCTTTGGGTAAACAGTACAAATTACAGAGTTGAGAAAGCTGAGTTCAGTGTAGATCAAGGATCAAGAGCAGTAATAACCTATGAATACTTCGATAGCCTAATAGACGGCTTTTACTTTCCTAAAACAATCGATTTTGCCTCTAAAGGACTATCTATCACTATTTTTTATGATCCGGATGTGGAGTTAAATAAAAACGTGGACAAAGCACTCTATAGACCGGCAGCAGAAACTGTAAAATTTGAAAATTAATTACTACAAACTTATAATAAATCTAAGAGACCGTTACTCTAAATCACTACCTGATTCATAATAAGATAGACAAAGGATAAAAGGTGAGGTCGAATTAAGTGCCGGATAAAGAACATAGCAAAGTT
>SPCL01000036.1 GCA_004525335.1 Thermodesulfobacteriales bacterium | reverse complement strand
TAAACAACCACAGCATTTTACAGAAGTCTTTAGAAAGTTTATACAGAGTTAGACTGAAGATGGTAGGGCAGCATCTATATGGCGTTGGCTAGTTAAGATAGATTAAACTTCCAGTATCTCTTTTTCTTTCGTTTCTAAAATCTCGTTGATGTTTTTAATGTGTTTATCCGTAATTTTTTGGACATTATCAAAATTCTTTTTGACACGGTCTTCAGGAAGTCCTTCCTCTTTTTCCAGATCTTTAACAAAATGATTGACATCGTGTCTGATTTGCCTGATTGAAACCCTAAATTCTTCAGCAATTTTAGAAACATATTTAACTAACTCTTTTCTTCGGTCTTCTGTCAGTGTTGGGATATTAAGTCTAATTACCTTGCCGTCATTTGAAGGATTAATGCCTATTTCGGATTTCATAATAGCTTTTTCTACTTCTGCTATTGCGCTTACATCCCATGGCTGAATCATGATTGTCTTCGACTCTGGGATGGATACGGTAGCTAGTTGGTTTATAGGAGTATCAGCTCCGTAATAATTTACGATTATATTATCAACTAGGCCCGATGATGCTCTTCCGGTCCTTATTTTTGTCAGTTCCATGCTAAAAGCGGAAATCGTTTTGTTCATCCTGTCTTCAGTATCATGAAGAATGTCATCTAGCATCTTGTCACACATCTTTATCGCTCCTTACTATGGTTCCTATTTCACTTCCCATTATTGCCTTTTTTATATTACCACTTTCAAATAAATTAAACACTATGATAGGAATACTTCCCTGCATGCACAGTGAGACTGCGGTGGCATCCATGATCTTTAATTCGTTTTTTAAAACGTCCATGTAGGTTAATTTCTTGAATTTGACTGCGTCATCGTGTGTTAATGGGTCCTTGTCATAGACGCCGTCAACTTTTGTGGCCTTAAGTATCAAGTCGGCCCCGATTTCTAAGGCTCTTAGTGTGGCCGCTGTGTCAGTAGTGAAAAATGGGTTGCCAGTTCCGGCCGCGAATATTACTACCCGGCCTTTTTCAAGATGTCTTACGGCGCGCCTTCTTATATAGGGCTCAGCAACCCGCTCTATATTGAGAGCAGTTTGAAGCCGTGTGTGTACGTCCTTTTTTTCGAGGGAATCCTGAAGTGCAAGAGCATTTATTACTGTAGCCAGCATGCCCATATAGTCGCCAGTAGAGCGATCTATACCCTTTGATGCGCCAGCTACGCCTCTGAATATGTTTCCACCGCCGATAACTATAGCTATCTCTATATTGAGCCTGCTTACCTCTGCGATCTCATTTGAGATAGTGTCCAATACTTCGGGGCAAATGCCAGAGCCTTGTTCTCCTTGAAGAGCTTCCCCACTTAGCTTTAAAAGGACTTTGCGGTATTTCGGTTCTGGATTGGAAGGAGTTTCTGGAGATGTCATAATTGTATTTGTCTAATCAAGCGGTTCACCTAATTGAAACCTTACGAACCTTCTGATTTTGATATTTTCTCCAATCTTGGCTATTAGTGCCTGTAAGAGGTCATCGATTTTCAATTTTGCATCTCTAATGTAAGTCTGATTGAGTAAGCAGACTTCTTCGTAGTACTTCCCTATTTTTCCTTCAACCATCTTCTGAGCAATTTCTGCAGGTTTGCCGGATTCCAATACCTGAGCCTTCATAACTTCTTTTTCTCTTTCAAGTTCTGCTTCCGGTATCTGGTCTTTGCTGATGTATCTAGGGTTAGATGCTGCTATCTGCATTGCGACTTCTCTCGCAAATGCCTGAAACTCTCCATTTCTAGCAACAAAATCTGTCTCGCAGTTAATCTCTATCATTACTCCGATTTTTCCACCTGCGTGGATATAAGACATTACTATTCCTTCCGGAGTGTCTCTTCCAACTTTTTTCGATGCTTTAGCAACACCTCTGATTTTTAGTATATCAAGAGCTTTCTCAAGGTCGCCGGATACTTCTTCTAATGCTTTTTTGCAATCTATAAACGGAGCTCCGGTTGAGTCTCTAAGCTCTTTGACCATCTGTGCTGTAATTTCAGCCATAGTAATTCTAAGCCTCCTTCTCAGGTTCTTCTTCAGATTGTTTTTCAGTTTCTACCGCAGCACTCTCAAATTGGGATTTGGTATCTATTGATGGCTCTGCTGAAACTGCGGTCTCAGTAGGAGCATCTGTGCTTTCAGTAGGATGATTCTCTACTTTTGGCTCTTCAGGTTTAGCTGATGTTTCGCCTGGAGCAGATTCGGATACGGCTACAGAAGTTGAACCTTCTTTTGCCCCTTCTTCTCCATATTCCTTAAATACAAACACTTTCCTTTCTACTACAACTTTGGACTCTTGCTCTTTCTCAACCACTTCTCCTGCTTGCAGCTTTTGCTCATAAATGTGTCTACCTTCGATACAAGCATCCGAGATCCTGGATGTGAATAACTTAATTGCCCTAATCGCGTCGTCATTGCTAGGTATGATGACATCTGCATCTGCCGGATTTGCGTTAGTATCAACGACTCCTATAATAGGTATCCCCAATTTCCTTGCTTCCTTCACGGCTATATGTTCTTTCCTGGTATCTACTATGTATAGAGCCTGTGGAACGCTTTTCATATTTACTATTCCACCCACAAGATGATCTAGTTTCTGTGTTTCTCTTTTTAGGTTTTTAACTTCTTTCTTGGGAAGGTGATCCATATGGCCTTCTTCCTCAAGCTTTTTTAGTTCTAGCAAATAATCAACTCTTGCGCGAATGGTAGGGAAATTTGTAAGCGTTCCTCCCAACCAGCGTGCATTCAAATAGGGCATGCCGGACCTTACTGCTTCTTCAGCCATAATTCCTTGAGCTTGTTTCTTTGTTCCAACAAAAAGAACAACGCCACCCTCTGCAACAATATTTCTTGCAAAGTTGAACGCGGTTTTAAATAAACCAACAGTTTGTTGAAGGTCTATTATGTGTATTCCATTTCTGCTACCGAATATATAGTCCTTCATCTTTGGATTCCAGTGACTTATCTGGTGACCAAAATGAACCCCGGCTTCAAGAAGTTGCTTCATGCTGACCGATTCATTTGCCGCTTCAGACTGATGTGTTTCTTCTGCCATTAAAAATGCCTCCTGTTTTTGTCAATCCATTTATCAAGATAAACGAAGTTATTTAACATACAATGGGGTGTTTATCAAGTTTTTAGTTGTATAAATCATGTAATACAAAAAAATATTACTGTGGTAAACTGTAGGGGATTTTACAGTAAAGAGGGAATTTTGAAAGACCTGAACTATATATTTATTATAAACCCTACGGCTGGGCAAGGTAGAACTAATAATGCCCCTAGTGTCATACAAGATGTTATTTCAAATAAAGATGTTAAATGTGACTTTAAATTTACCTCTAAAGCAGGTGAAGCTGAGCAATTTGCCAAAGAAGCTGTTAAAGAGGGTTATACACATATAATCTCTGTAGGAGGAGATGGGACCTCTCACGAAGTAGTAAATGGCCTTATTGGTTCATCGGCAGTGTTTGGTGTGGTACCCTGTGGTAGCGGAAATGATTTTCCCAAAGCTGCATCTATTCCGCTTGATATTGAAAAGGCTGTTGAGATTGTTTTTTCTGGAACAGAGAGAAAGATCGATATAGGGAAGCTCGGAGATAGGTATTTTATAAACGGTCTGGGTATTGGGCTCGATGGAGCAGTTTCGCACAGGTTTAAAAAACTAAAACTCTTGAGGGGGCAGCTGGGTTACCTCTTAGTATCGGTTCAAGAAGCGCTAACCTTTAAGGGATTTCCTGTTAAAGTGAAAATTGATGATTGGGAATACGAAGGGATGCTTTTGCTGACCGGTGCATCCAATGGACTCTATCAAGGCGGGAAGTTTAAATTAGCTCCTGAAGCTCGTATAGATGACGGATTGCTGGATTTTCATATAATAAAGGACATGTCTATATTTAACCGGCTGATAAAGATACCCAAGGTTCTTGAGGGCTCACATGCTGATCTCGATGAAGTAGAGATCAAAAGGGCTACAAAAATGGAGATAACATTAGAAGATCGAATTCCGGCGCATACAGATGGAGAGCCTTTCTATCTGGAAAAAGGAACGCATACTATTGAGTTGGTTCCCTCCGGGCTTAAAATAATGTCTGCTTGACAAAAAACTGAATAAAGATAAATCTAGTTGCGAGGAATTAGTAAACAAATACTTAAAAATTAATACATTATGTTCAGAACCTTATATTGCGCAATAGTTTTTGTAGTCTTTACAACTTTCTACGGTATCATTGGGATGATTTTATCTCTCACCTATCGTCCTTTTGTGGTTCCCTATGCTGTGAAACCCTGGGCAAAGACAAATTTGTGGGCAGGCGGTATACATCTTGATGTAGAGGGGCTTGAGAACTTACCTAAAGAGCCCTGCATAATAATGTTTAATCACCAAAGCGCTCTTGATATACTAGCCTATATGTCAATTCTCCCGATTGACTGGCGGGCGATAATGAAAAGGGAAGTGGGTCAAATTCCTTTTATTGGCTGGGTGGCTAGATTATCCGGACACTATCTGGTGGCAAGAGACGGCTCAAGCTCTGACACTAAAGAAGTTAAGAAGATAGTAGGCAAAGTACGCTCAGGACCAACGGTCGTGGTAGCTCCAGAAGGGACCAGGAGTAAAGACGGCAAACTACTGCCTTTTCAAAAAGGCGGGTTTTTAATTGCTGTTCTCGCAAGGGTTCCCGTAGTTCCTATGGTGATTACTGGTGGGATTGAACTACTTTCTAAAGGATCCAGACACCCAAATCCAGGTACGATGAAAATTAAAATATTGCCGCCAATATCTGTAGATGATCTTCCCAAGGGTAGAGAAGGCAGGGAGGAGCTAATGCGAATAGTAAGAGAACAAATGGAAGAAGTCTTAGCTGTTGAGGGATATTAATAAGGAATATATTGAATAAATCCAGTCTTTGCTTCTTGATTTCTGCTGTTACTCGTTAATACTTAGTCACCCTGAATTATTGAGTAACCTCTTTCAATAGTCTATAATTGATAGGTTGTATAAAACATTAATCTGGCTGCTTGGTAGAAGTGACGTTATAAACATATGTTGTAAAAATATATTTCAAATTTTTTTGTTAAACGGGTCGAATTCTAAAGTCAGCATTTATATACTTTAATTTAGAAATATTAAAAAGTGCTTTTGGGATGAGATGTATGAAGTGGGAGAGAAATAATGGATAGTCAGCAATTCGCAGATTTAGAACTCAAAACAATAATTAGCCTTGCGGGAATGCCCGTTCAAAAGGACCTTGTTAACCCTAGAAAGCCGCTGGAGATGGCTAAGAGGGTGAGGGTGACATTTAGGCCTTTACCGCGTAATTACGGAAACCAGATTGTAATAAAATTTAGAGAAAAACTTAAAAATAAATTAATAGAACATGGAGTGCAGGTACTTCCCTGGGATGAAGTAGCTGAATTGCCCGACGATTTATTATCGAAAGTTCTCCGCACAAGAAAGGTAAAGAGAAACATTCACGCAGTTGTAGATGTAAAAAGAGATTATTCCCTGACAAGGACATTCTTAAGCGGTATAGCCGAGAGAATGTATGGTTATTTTCGAAGGCCCGATATGTCGGTAATGGAAATTCTTAGAGTCAGCGGTTGGGCGGATGATTTTACGGCAAGATATGTGCAAGACCCCTTTAATACTCAAATTGTTACACTTATGCCTTTAGAGCCTGAATTCGCCGACAAAAACACTACATATGACCGCAAGATTGCAATAGGGATGCAGAACCTTATTGCTACAATGTCTGAAATCGTAATGGGTATAGCTCCTGATAAGTTCTCACTCGTTAACATGAACCTTTCAGACTCCATTTATTTAAATGAAGGGATGGACGATTTCGTTTTGAATTCATTGATACCGAAAATTTACGCGCCAATTAAACCACCTGTCTTAAATCGTTTTAAGAAGGGAGAGTACGATCCCGCAGAATCTGTTTTTCCCCAACAGTTAGCAGAATTAGGAAGATTAATTAAATCAACTAACCTCTACCCACAAGGCTCCAAATTTAGTGAAAAAGTAAAACGCCAATCCCATAAAGATGTTGTCGAAAAGATTATGGAAGGCAGAACTGGTGTTTCGTACGGTTTCATCGCATTGGCAGAGGCTCCGGTATATGAAGGGCCGATAACAATAACAAAGGCTAAATGGGACAAGATGGAAATGGTAGAAAGCGTTAATGACGATATGGTTAGAGAGGATAAGGATGGAAGGTGGTATGTAAGAACTCTTATAAGGGGGAAGGAGATTTATCAGCAGGTGCCTGACATTTGGATTACCACATCTCGTTCCGGCAGCGATAAAACTAACCTTGATCCTAATAGCGACATAGTTAGAATTGGTGTCGTTAAAGGTAAGCTGCATTTAGAAACCCCAAGGGGAGTTGACCTAAATAGAAAAGATATAAGACCCTCTTTTGATACATATGTAATTATTGCTCAAGCCCTTGCGGCAGCTTTATATACTCCTGATCTAATAAAAAATGGTCTTCCGATACTCCATTTCCATGGGTATCCGGACCCCAAGTGGTTCGGAAAGAGCGAATATTATTCAGGCGCCAGAAACCCATCACTTCCTTGCGGAACTGTGGAGGCAGCGCTTCTTAATTATTCCGCAATTTACGAGCTTGCTAACACCAATGGGACGGATATGAAAATGCTTTGCCTGGTTGAATCTGACCACGGTGTTAACGTTATGGGAATAGACAGGGATTATATAATAAACTGGCTAACTGATGGAGTTGAAAAGGGGCATGTTAAATTGGGCGGCACATATTTGCCGGATCTTAAAAAAAGCAGCCTGATTTTAGAGCAACAGGCTAATAATGAAGTAGAGCAAGAGGCAAGCTCTGCTAATTGACCTATTTATTGTAAATTGTTATCCCTTTGGTATATTGATGCCTGATTTAATCTAAAAAAAATATAAAAATCACTAAAACTGGAAAATTAAATGAGCGAATCACAAGAAACTGCAAAAATTTATCTCGGACGTCATTGTAAAACGGCATGGAATTTGGAGGGTCGGCTTATCGGTACCACCGATCTGCCTCTCTGTGATGTAGGTTGGGCGGAGATAGAAGAGACACTTCCGACAATCGAAGCACTAAACTTTGACAGAATTGTTACTAGCCCACTTAAAAGGGCGCATGACACATCTAAATCCTACGCAGATAAAATCGGTATCCCGCTTGATATTCATCAAGATTTGCGAGAGCTTGATCATGGAGACTGGAACACACAGAAGTATGAAGATCTTCTCGCCGATCCACAAGGTGATTTCAAAAAATGGTGGATGGACGGGGATACTTCTATCCCGATTCCTAACGGACCTGAAACTTTAGAAGAGGTTCAGCAGAGAATAGTCCGCACACTTAAAGAGATTGCACTTGCATACCCTGGTGAAAAGGTCTTAGTGGTAATGCACAAGCACATAAGGTCTTTATTAACCTGTTATTTGCTCGGAGTTGATATTAGCAATTTCAGAGCCAATATCAACGAAACAGTTGAGCCCATAGAACTTCCCGACGAAGACCTTCAGAAATTGCTATGATCTTAGCTATGATAGAAGCTAATCACTACTACACATTGTTTACCCAAATGTTATAATAGACTTTCAACTAATTCGGAGGGCTGGCAGAACGGCGATCGCACCAGTCTTGAAAACTGGCGTCCTTACGGACTTGGGGGTTCGAATCCCTCGCCCTCCGCCACAGAATTTGCCAATAAGAAGAAGCTACTAATTTTTCCTGAATGCGAAATACGCCGTTTTTATCTATCGAAATCTAATTCTGGTCTAACTCCACTCCGTCCTTATAATAAGCAAGCTCTTTTATTGAACCGTCTTTGTTTAATATCTTATGCTCACCGTTTAGCTTGCCATTGTTGAAATTGCATACGCTTTTTAATTCCCCACCCTCATACCAGCTAGTTGTAATCTCTTGTCTTTCATCATTTAAATAGTTTGATTCCTTGTGAAGCTGGCCGTTCTCGTAGTACATATTGGTTATGCCGTTTAGATGCCCATCCTTGCAGTTCCACTCGGTTTTTAATGCCCCACTCTCGTAATAATCCTTAACTACTCCATTGGGATTATCTTTACAAACTGGAAAAGGGGAGTCGGCCATTGCAATGAAAGGTGTCAAAACTATTAATGATAAAACTAATACATACTTAATCATATGTGTATCCTCCGTTTTTTTGAGTCTCAATATAAGTTAGATGTTAAGTATATGAATAAATGTTCAAATTACACTAAAAACTT
Organism: Thermodesulfobacteriales bacterium; assembly: GCA_004525335.1. Classification (GTDB taxonomy): domain Bacteria; phylum Desulfobacterota_D; class UBA1144; order Nemesobacterales; family UBA2774; genus CR02bin9. The sequence continues at coordinate 8,331 of SPCL01000036.1, read as the reverse complement.
TATATCTAACGGTTCTTATTTGACTTTTTTCCCTTAAAGTAGTTTAATTGAATTGAAATCTAGAACTTTTAAGGAGGGTCTATATGAAAAATAAAATTCTTAGTGGTTTCATAGTTCTAACGTTCATTTTTATGTCAGTTAGTTTGGCTTCAGCACAAAGTGGAGGCCAGAACGCGACAGAAAAAGCCCCTCCTATGTGTGACGGCAAAGTGGCAACGATTGTCGGAACGGATGGTGATGATGTTCTTACCGGGACTATGGGAGATGATGTGATTGTTGGATTAGGTGGAAATGACAAAATAAGTGGTAAAGAAGGTAAGGATGTTATTTGCGGCGGAGATGGTAATGATATTATCGAAGGTAATAAAGGCCCTGATTCGATTTACGGGGAAGCTGGAGATGACAACCTTAAAGGAAACCGTGGACAGGATATTGTATATGGCGGCGATGGCAACGATTATATAGAAGGTAATGATGGAGAAGATTTCCTTGATGGCGGGCCCGGGACTGACAGCATCAACGGAGGAGAAGACAAGGATAAATGCCTGAATGCTGAGCAATGGAAGAATTGCGACGGTAGCGCTCAGTAATAGTAATAAATTCTCATAATGAGTTCAACACTCTATATTGTTTCAACTCCTATTGGAAACCTTGAAGATATAACACTAAGGGCGCTTAATGTTTTAAAGGAAGTGGATCTAATCGCCTGTGAGGACACTAGGACTTCAAAGAAGCTGCTTTCTCGCTATCAGATCCAAAAACCGCTTACGAGCTATCACGAGCACAACGAGATAGAAAAAGCAAAGGAGCTGCTTTCTCTGCTTCAGGAAGGGAAAAGCGTTGCACTAATTACTGATGCAGGCACCCCGGGCGTATCAGACCCAGGATTTAGGATTGTAAAACTCGCTTCTGAAAACGGCATTCAAGTAATTCCGATTCCCGGAGCTTCGGCGGCAATAGCTGCACTCAGCATCTCGGGGCTTCCAACTTCAAGTTTTACTTTTCTCGGGTTTCCACCTAAGCAAAATAAAAAATTGATTGAATATCTGGAGAGAGTTAAGGGTTACCCTGAGACACTAATTTTTTATGAATCTCCTAAGAGAGTTATTAAGACTTTAGAAGCGATCACTGAGGTTTTTGGAGACCGCAATGCCTCTATTAGCAGGGAGATTACTAAGATGTATGAGGAGACTTTGAGGGGCTTTCTTTCAGAAATAAAGAGTACTCTTGAATCCAGGGATAGTTTAAAAGGCGAGTTTGTACTGGTGGTAGTGGGGGATACGCGGGAAAAGGCTGATTTTGATTCTAAAACTATTGATGATCTGCTGCACTATCTAAAAAAAGAAGGCCATAGTTTAAAAGACGCTGTTAAGCAGGTCGCAACTGATAGTGGAGTGTCGAAAAGTAAGATTTATAAAAAAGCGCTTCAAATTTGGGAGTAGAAATTTCAAGCCGAAAGTCTAAATAAATTAATTATCCAGATGCTTTTTTACAATTTTATCTTTTTCTACTTCTGAACCTACTTTCACTTGTTTTTCCATTCTCTGCTTCTGGTTAGAAGCTTCACCCTGCACATTAGACTTGCAGGATTCGCAAATGGATTCTTCGGAAGGTTTTGCGCAAAGCATACATACTTTTTTCTTTTCCGTCATAGTTGTTACCTCTACTTCTAAATTGTACTGATTAATGTCGTTTAGAAAACTATATTAATTTTCAATTAAACTTCAGGCCTTTTATCTCCCCAATTTGTGCTCTGCTCATATGCGTGCGCTACATGAATCACAGTCTCTTCATCAAACGGTTTTCCAAGCACTTGGATGCCGATTGGAAGCCCGTCAGATGAAAATCCGCATGGAACAGAAATTCCCGGAAGTCCCGCAATATTGCAAGGTATTGTAAGAACATCTGATAAATACATCTTTATAGGGTCCTGTGTTTTCTCCCCAATTTTAAAGGCTACTTCAGGGGTTGTAGGCGCCACAATTGCGTCTACTATTTTAAAAGCCTCATCAAAATCATTTTTAATAAGCGTTCTTACTTTCTGAGCTTTTAAGTAGTAGGCATCATAATAACCTGAAGACAGAGCATATGTGCCGAGCATGATTCTTCTCTTTACTTCATCCCCAAAACCCTGAGCTCTGGTTTTAAAATACATATCTCTTAAAGATTCTGCACCTTCGGCGCGGAATCCGTATTTAACCCCGTCGTATCTTGCAAGGTTAGAGCTAGCTTCGGAAGGGGCGATTATATAATAAGTTAAAACTGCATACTCAGTATGTGGAAGAGATATTTCAACAATCTCCGCACCCAAGTTCTCCATTGCCGATATAGCTTTTCGTGACGCATCCTCAACATCTTTATCCATGCCTTCCACAAAATATTCCTTTGGAATACCGATTTTCAATCCTTTCAAATCATTTTTTAGGCTCTTGGTATAGTCAGGAACAGGGACATTCAGGCAAGTAGAGTCGTTGGGATCGGACCCTGAAATCGCATTCAATATTATTGCGGTATCTTCGACAGTTTTAGTAATAGGTCCCGCCTGATCTAGTGAAGAAGCAAATGCTATCATACCGAATCTGCTTACCCGTCCGTAAGTAGGCTTCATTCCAACTACTCCGCAAAGAGCCGCGGGCTGTCTAATGGAGCCGCCTGTGTCTGTGCCCACTGATCCGAGGCAAAGAGACGCTGCTGTTGCAGATGCGGAGCCTCCGCTAGATCCTCCGGGCACTCTTTCTAAGTCCCAGGGGTTTCTGGTAGGGCCGAAATAAGAAGTTTCAGTAGATGAGCCCATTGCAAACTCATCCATGTTGTTTTTTCCAAGAATCACAGCGCCTGAACTTAATAGTTTTTGTGTCACAGTAGCATCATAGGGCGGGATAAAATTCTCAAGCATCTTTGAGCCGCATGTGGTTGTAATATCCTTGGTAATGAATATGTCTTTTAATCCAAGCGGTATGCCGTGCAGCGGACCTAAGTAGTTTCCGGCAGTTATTTCTGTCTCGGCCTGCTTAGCGGATTCAAGGGCTTTATCAGCTAGTACAGTTATATACGTATTAAGAGTCTCATCTTTATCCTGGATTCTATTCAATAAAGATTGAGTTAGTTCCACGGGAGATAACTCTTTTTGTTTTATTAATTCTGATGCTTCTTTGATGGTTAAAAACGGCAACTCCATATAAATATGTCTCCTTAGTCTTCAATCACTTGGGGAACAACAAAGAAATTGTCTTCACTCTCAGGAGCGTTTTGAAGTACTTCTTCAATACTCAGCCACTTCACGACCTTATCTTCTCTAAGAGGGGTTGATATATCCAACACATGAGAGGTCGGCTCGACATTGTCTGTATCCAACTCGTTTAATTTTTCTATGTATTCTAATATGTTCCCTAATTGTTCAGTAAATATTGCTGTCTCTTCTTCAGTTACTTCTAGTCTAGCAAGTTCAGCTACTTTTGTTACATCGTCTTTCGATATTTTCATATTTACTCCTTCAAATCAATTACTGCACAACTCTTCTGCAAATTCAATTACCTGAGTCTCAAGTTTAACCCCGTTTAATCTGTTAATTTCCTGAATTCCAGTGGGACTAGTAGTGTTAATTTCAGTAACGAATCCGCCGATAACATCAATCCCTACAAAATATAGGCCGTCTTTTCTAAGTCGGGGGCTGATTACTTCACAAATTTCAAGGTCCCTTTCCGTTAGATCCGATTGTGCAGGGCTTCCTCCCGAGTGAAAATTGGATCTGAATTCTCCTCCGGGTTTAGGCACTCTTAGCACCGCTCCTAGTGGCTCTCCGTTTAGAATTATGATTCTCTTGTCACCCTCTGATACTTTCTCGATAAACTTTTGACCTATTACATATTCTGTTCCAAATTTTGTGATTGATTCCAATATGACATTGACATTACGGTCACCTTCACGCACGTAGAAAATTCCTTCTCCCCCATGGCCGTCAAGCGGTTTGACTACAATCTCTCCACCTGCTTCCCTGAGAAACTCCTGTAGTTGCGATATGTTTTTGGTCACTATGCATTGTGGAATAATTTCCGGGAAAAATAAGGAGTAAAGTTTTTCATTTGATTCCCTGATCCCAGTCGGATTGTTGAGGACTTTGGTTTTACTCCCATCAAGGAGGCTTAGAATGTAAGTAGCATAAAGGAAATCGTTATTAACCGGTGGGTCTTTTCTCATCCATACAGTGTCAAAACTTTCCATCGGAAGAGTTTTCCTTTCACCTAGTTTGTAAAAAGATTCACTTCTCTCTAGTGTGATTTGCGTTGCATTGCAAAATGCTTTGTCATCTTTTACAAAAAGATCTTTAAGTTCTAAATACCACACTTCGTGCCCTCTTGCTTGAGCTTCAAGCATGAGCACAAAAGTTGTGTCTTTCTCGGTATTTATTGTCTCTACCGGATCCATTACAAAAGCCATTTTCAGTTTCATAGTTTCCACTTTAAGATGTTTCTATTTGTCGTTTGATTCTACCGAATTTTATAGTTCTGGACAAATATCACAATAAGTCATTGCTAGAAGTCTATCGTGTATACTTTGCTTAAACTAGTAATTGCAGAATTAAAGTTAGCTTTGAAAATACATCAAGAACCAAAATTGAAACGAATTTTTAGAGAATTTCATGTCCCTTATTGACCAAGATAGATTAAAAAAACTATATGACTCCGATCCACCTGAATACAGTGAAGCTATAGCTATTCAAAGAGAACTTAGGGATAAAGTCATATCCACAAACGGGTTTGATAATATAAAGACCGTTGCGGGCGCTGATCTGGCTATACTCAAAGACCAAAATAAACTTGTATGCGCAATAATAGTGTTCAGCTATCCGGACTTAATAGAAATTGAGCGTGTATGGGAAGTGGTAGACGAGAACTTTCCTTATATTCCCGGGTTATTAGCCTTCAGAGAGGGTCCGGCGATTATTAGAACCTACAATAAGCTCAAGCAAAAACCCGATGTGCTTATATTCGATGGGCACGGTATCGCACATCCCAGAGGGTTTGGAATAGCTTGTTATGTTGGGGTCTTACTCGACATTTCTACTATGGGAATTGGAAAGAAAAAACTATATGGCACTTATCAAGAGCCCGAGGATAAGCCCGGCTCCTATGAGTCTCTATTCTCAAAAGACGGTGAGCAAATCGGAGTTGTATTAAAAACCAAGAATAAAACTAAGCCCGTTTTTGTATCTATTGGGCATAAGATAGATTTAGCTACTTCAAAGAAAATAGCTATTACGTGTTCAAGGGGATACAGGATTCCGGAGCCGACAAGACTTGCCGATAAATATGTGGCTGAGCTCAAGAGGGAGCTTCTAAAATAATGCCTGAGAGATTCTCTTGGATTATTGAGGAACGTATTGCCGGAATGGAAAGGCCCGGACTATTCTATTCACTTCAAGAGGATTTAGATTTTTTGAAGTCACAGGGTATTAACGTTATTGTCAATTTGCAGGAAAAAGAACACTTTATAGAACATCCTGATTTTATAGTGAAAAACATCCCGATTAATGATTTTGGCCCTCCTGATTATGAAGATTTTATAGAATTTATCGATTTTGTTACAACTCATATTGCTCAGGGTAAGCGAATCGTAGTTCATTGTTATGCAGGGATGGGTAGAACAAATTTAATGCTTGCGGCTTACTTAGTACATCATCTGGGTATTAATCCCGACCTAGCTTTAGAAGAGGTTTGTCTTAAACGACCTGTTCACCTAGTTACTGACAGACAAGAAGAAGCTTTGAGAGAATATTATTATGTAGTGAGGGACACTCTGCTCCCACCTAACACCTCTTAGTAACTACAATTTGAATTGCAAGCAAAGATAATTCTTCTGGTATAGAGGGCTCTTATCTGGTAAATTACTAATCAAGTTTTATTGAGCGTCGGTATCCAAAAAGGAGAATTCATGGGTTATTCGAAAGATTTGCTTGACCAATTAGAATACGGCAAAGGTGAGACCCTTTACGGTGATACTCCCCTTGTAATACTAAAAGCCTTCCTTCAATCCGGCGTGTCTTATTTGGGCGGATATCCCGGCTCTCCTACAGCGAGCTTGATAGACGCTATATCTGATTCATATGAAACGGTTTTAAAACCAAAAGGCATATACTTCGATTGCTCGGGCAATGAAGCCTCCGCGGCTTCTCTACTATCCGCTTCGATAAGCTACCCAATTAGAGGTTCTGTGAATTGGAAGATCGTCGGTACCAACGTAGCCTCAGACGCACTCTCTCATATTTGCTCCTCAGGAGTTACGGGGGGGGCAATGATTATTGTTGGAGAGGACTATGGATGTGACAGCACCTGTGTTGCAGAAAGGGCTCTTCCCTTTGCGCTTAAGTCAACGATGGCAGTGATAGATCCAAGAGGCGATTTAGATCATGTGGCAAAGATGGTCGAGGCAGGGTTTGAACTCTCTGAATATTCTAATATGCCGGTAATGTTTTTATTGTCCACAAGAGTTGCGCATATCATGAACAAAATGAAATGCAGCGATAATAAGGAAGCTAAGATTAGTATGTTGAATAAGCTTGATGATCTAACTACAAGCTCAGAGACTATACCACTGCCGCCATTTACCTTTGATCAGGAGAAAAAGAAGTATCATGAGCGCCTTCCCGCTGCGCAGAAATTTATTCTAGATAATAAGCTGAATGAATTTTTTGATGGAGAGGAAAAGTCAATTGGAATCATTACTCACGGAATGATTTATAACTCTCTTTTGAGATGTCTCTACAATTTGGGCGAGGCAACCTTATATGGCGAGGCAAGACTTCCTATTTTAAACCTTAATGCTACTTACCCCTTAGTTCCTGAAGAAATAATTCTATTCTTAAGGGATAAGAAAGCTGTCTTGATAGTTGAAGAGGGCATGCCTAATCTGATTGAAGAGCAGATACGCTCTATAGCGCAGAGAGCAAAATTGGGGCTAGATATATTTGGAAAGGATCTCCTGCCAAAAGCGGGAGAATATACCCCAGACCACATAGCAAAGGGTGTAGGAAGTTTTCTATTAAAAAATACTTTATCCGATTATGAAAAAGCACGTATTAAAGAAAGAAGCGAATACACGGAAAAACATAAGGAAAAGGCTTTAAGTTATTTAAAACAGCCTGTTGCTAAGAGAAACCCGGTATTTTGCACCGGGTGCCCTGAAAGGCCCATTTTTACGGCAATTAAAATTCTGGAAGAGGATTACGGCAGATCATATTACGCCTCTGATATAGGGTGCTATTCGATGAGCGGACTTCCGCCATTTGACCTCAGCAACTCAATCACCGGGATGGGAATTGGGCTCGCGTCGGCGGCTGCACTTTCACGTATGGCCAATAAGCGGGTTATATCTTTTATGGGTGACGGCACGTTTTGGCATAGCGGTCTTACCACGAGTATTGCTAACGCTGTGTATAACAATCAAAATGCTATCTTGATTATCCTTGAGAATTTCTGGACCTCCATGACGGGACATCACGAAAACCCTGCGTCCGGTAAGAACATGAGACAGGAAGGGGTAGGGATGGATATTGAAAAAGCCTTAAAAGGTACTGGAGTTAAGTGGATAAAAGGTGTAGATCCCTATAATTTAACAGAGTCTATAAAGGTGCTGACAGAAGCCTATGAAGAAGAGGAAGGCCTCAAAGTAATCATATCCAGAGGGGAATGTCAGCTAGAGAAGACAAGGCGAGAAAGAGGGCAGATTAAAGAAAAAATAAAAGTTGGGAAACGTGTTAAGCAGCAAAAACTGGGAGTAGATCCTGAGGTTTGCACAGGAGATCATTCCTGCATGCGCTACAACGGATGCCCTTCTTTAACACTAAAGGATAGCCCTACAATACTCAGAGAAGACCCAGTTGCCCACATTGATTACTCTTGTGTGGGTTGTGGCTTGTGTGGTGAGATAGCCCATGCGGCTGTACTCTGTCCGTCTTTTTATAGAGTAGAGATTATTGATAATCCTTCAATGTTTGATCGCTTAGGAGCTAAAATAAATAGATCATTGCTTCATATGATCTCTAAAAATGGATGGATGGGTTAAATCAATATCTATTGGTTTGAATTTCCTTATTAAACAGTTTTTATTTAAAGTTTAATGATTGGATGGCTCGAATATAGTCTCCAAGTGTGGGTGGTTTAACTTAAAGCAAAGCTTATCGAGAAAACTTTTACCGTACGATAATTTGTTGTACTATAGTTTTTTTGGCAACACGAAAAATAACATGCAGAAAAAAAGTGATCTAATAAAAGTATTAATCCCTGCAGTGGGCGGGCAAGGAGGAGGGGTTCTCACCGAATGGGTGGTTCAAGC
>SPCL01000196.1 GCA_004525335.1 Thermodesulfobacteriales bacterium | reverse complement strand
TTGTTTAATTCAAACACTAAAATTAATTATTGTGTTCTTCTTGGTTTACAGGTATAAATTTGCATCTTGATTTTTTATTAAGGTCACATTAAGGGAATTAAGAGTAAAGCCATGATAGTTGGAATTCCAAAAGAAACATTTCCTGGTGAAAACCGAGTAGCAATAGTTCCTACCACTGTTCCGTCTTTACAAAAGGCGGGTTTTATAGTTCATATTGAATCCGGGGCAGGAATTCAAGCCGGTTTTCCTGATAAGCTCTATGAAGACCAGGGAGTTGTGATTTCAGACCGCGCTGAGGTATTTGCAAAAGCCAATGTCCTTTTACAAATAAGAGCGGTAGGCACCAACCCTGAAACTGATTCATATGATATTGAAGCCCTTAAAGAAGGGCAGATAGTAATTGGCTTAATTGATGCTTTAACAAATGCCGGAGCCGTTAAGTCTCTTGCTTCAAGCAAGGTCAAAGCTTTTGCCCTTGAACTTGTTCCAAGGATTACACGCGCGCAGGCTATGGATGTTCTTTCTTCCCAGGCAAATATAGCAGGGTATAAAGCTGCTCTGATTGCTGCTGATTCACTCCCCAGAATGTTGCCTATGATGATGACCGCTGCAGGTACAATGACTCCCGCTCGTATCTTAGTGATTGGAGCTGGGGTTGCGGGGCTTCAGGCTATCGCTACTTGTAACCGTCTTGGGGCTATTGTGTCGGCTTACGACATACGCCCTGCAGTTAAAGAGCAGGTCCAAAGTTTGGGCGCTAAATTTGTAGAGCTTGAACTCGAGACAGGAGAGTCTGAAGATAAGGGTGGCTATGCCAAGGCTATGGATGAAGAGTTCTACAAGAAACAGCGTGAATTGATGGCTAAAGTAGTGACAGAGAATGACGCAGTGATTTCAACTGCTGCAATACCTGGCAAAAAAGCCCCTATTCTAATTACTGAAGAAATGGTGGCTGGCATGAAGCCGGGCTCTGTAATCGTTGATCTAGCTGCCGAGAGCGGTGGGAACTGCGAGTCAACTATAGCTGGAGAAACGATCATGAAAGACGGCGTTAAGATAATAGGTCCTGTAAACGTTCCTTCTAGCGTCCCCTATCACGCAAGTCAAATGTATGCCAAAAATATTGCAAACCTTCTTCTTCTTATGGTTAAGGATGAAGAATTAAACATTAATTTAGAAGATGAAATACTAAAAGAATCACTTGTTGTTGACGACGGTAATGTTGTTAACGAGAGAGTTAAAGAAAGTTTGGGCCTTTAAACACTTTCAATAGGAGGCGTATTGTCATGGATAGCTTTGCAATGGTTTTTACAATATTTGTATTAGCAGCCTTTATAGGTTTTGAAGTTATAGCCAAGGTTCCTCCTACACTCCACACGCCACTGATGTCCGGCTCAAACGCTATTTCAGGAATTATCTTAATTGGCGCCATCTTATCAGCGGGTGCACAACACACTTGGCTTACTGCCGGGCTTGGATTTGTTGCTGTAGTTTTGGCAACAATAAACGTGGTTGGCGGTTTCATGGTAACAAATAGAATGTTAGAAATGTTTAAGAGGAAGGACTAAGGTATGTCTTCTGGACTTGTAAATATCGCTTATTTAGTAGCTGCTAGTTTGTTTATCCTTGGTCTTAAAGGCCTTACACATCCAAGGACTGCCGTAAGGGGAAACCAATTAGGCGCTCTTGGAATGTTATTGGCTGTTGTCATCACTCTGCTTGACCAAAGCATAGTTGGTTACGGAATAATTCTGGCAGGGATTGTTGTAGGAGGCGGTATCGGAGCTGTTTTATCTGTCAGGATTAAAATGACCGATATGCCGCAGCTGGTTGCCATATTTAACGGTTTTGGCGGCCTTGCCTCAATTCTAGTTGCTGGAGCGGCATTATTAGAAGTAGCGGTTCTTACAGGAACTTCGAGCGCAATAGCTCTTAATACTCAGTTTTCTATCTCAATATTCGCATCGGGTTTGATTGGAGCTGTAACTTTCTGGGGCAGCTTGGTAGCATTCGGGAAGCTTCAAGGACTAACTAATGACGGTTCTGTACGTTATCCCGGCGATCAAATCGTAAAGGTAGTACTCACGATAGTCATTCTTGTTTTAGGCTATATGATGGTTATATATCCTGATTCCTCAACACCTTATTGGCTGATGGTAATATTTGCCTCGGTGCTCGGAATACTTTTTGTAATCCCAATTGGCGGAGCGGATATGCCAGTTGTGGTTGCTCTCCTTAATTCTTTCTCCGGACTAGCTGCTGCGGCAACGGGGTTCGTGTTATTTAATACCGTATTGATCGTAGCAGGAACATTAGTCGGAGCTTCCGGAATAATTCTTACGATAATCATGTGTAAAGCCATGAATCGATCATTGGCAAATGTGCTCTTTGGAACCTTTACAGTTACAGAAGGGGGGCCTTCTGCTGATGAAGTGTACGGTGGAAAGGTTAAGTCAACTTCTGCTGAAGAGGTTGCAATGCTTCTAGAGGGAGCAAAAAGAGTTTGCATAGTGCCGGGATATGGAATGGCTGTTGCTCAAGCTCAGCATGCAGTAAGAGAGCTATTTGATCTCTTAGAAGGGCACGGCACAATAGTGGAGTTTGGAGTTCATCCGGTTGCGGGGCGTATGCCCGGACATATGAACGTACTCCTGGCCGAAGCTGACATTCCATACGAAAGACTTAAGGATATGGACGAGATCAACCCGAGTTTTAAACAGATTGATGTTACAATTGTTATTGGTGCTAACGATGTTGTTAATTCTGTTGCAAGAACCGATCCTGATAGCCCGATAGCGGGTATGCCTATTCTGGATGTGGACTATTCAAAAACTGTTGTAGTTATAAAACGAAGCCTAAGCCCTGGATTCGCCGGAATTCCCAACCCTCTTTTTGCTGCGGATAATGCTCTTATGTTCTTTGGCGACGGAAAGAAAGCAGTTGAGGAAATAGTGAAGTGCCTAAAAGAAGAACTTGGGTAAACACTAAAAGTAAATCCTCTTTATATTCTAAGTCCATATGAAATCTGCGAATCCAAAAAACACAACTATAGAGATATAGTTTGGTTTATGAAGTATTACTTTTCATTTGTTTCCCATTTAACAATCTTAATATCTAGGACTGACCTCCCCCCCCCTGGTAACTGGACCAGTTAAAAGTAGAGAAATCTCATATAACTGAGAGATAGGTTGTGAAGCGGTTGCTGTAATAAATATGGTGAAATCCGGAGTTGTCTCAATGCTGGTATTTTGTGCCGGTATCGGACCAATTACTGGAAAGTCTCCGAAAGCCCCTTGTTTAAAATCAAAAGATTCATCAGTTAGATGATATGCTTCGTATAAGCTGAAATCGAATTCTGGAAAGAGCCTTGTTTTTATAGCCCAGATAGCATTGTCTGCTTTTTTTGTTTCTAGAAAAGCATTTCTAACTTTTGGATTCTCCGCAACCGCAATAACCAGAGCTTCTTCTGATGTTAGTTGTGAAACTTCTGCTATTACCACTTCTTGTTCTACAATCACTTCCTCCCCAAAACTTCTAAACGTATTTATAAAACATAATACAAAGAGAATTA
>SPCL01000166.1 GCA_004525335.1 Thermodesulfobacteriales bacterium | reverse complement strand
TCACGCATCATATTGGGTTCGTCTTCTAAATTAATATAGTAGAGCTGGACGTCTTGTCTTGTTGTTAGGTGCAAAAAGTTGCTGGCATATTTATCTGAACAGTCCGCCAAACGTCTTAGCTGTGCGGCATTAAGACCGCCAAAAGGTATTTTAATTCGATGCATCTGAACACCCGCCTGACGCTGGGCATAAATACCTAATTGAAGACGGATTTTTTGAAATTTTATTTCACCGGTCATACCGTTTTGATAGTCCTTGACTTGACGCTCAAAGAGATCAAGCTCCTCACGAACTTCATCGGGCAAACCCTCTGAGATGTCCTGCATGGACTTTTCTTTAACCTGTACTTCCATGACTTCTCCCTTTAATGCTTATTCTTTAGCAAACTTTACAGTAATAATGTTCAATTATTTTATATTCAGATATGTATTATATCAAATTTTCAAGCTCCCGAGAAAGCCTTAACCTCTATAAATACATATATATTACTTTGAGATGTTTTCAAGTTTAACAAGATTCTGAAAAGAATAAGAAAGTGCTATCTATATTAAAAATAATTATAGTTCAGAGCCGCAATATTTGCAGTGTTTAGCGTCTGAGTCATGCCCTTCAGAGCTACAGTCTTGGCAAGACTTGGTTGAGACATTCTCTTTAAATGCCTGTGCCATTTCTACAGTCACAATGCCAGTTGGAACCGCAATGATGCTGTAACCCATAACCATAACCACAACTGCGATTACCTGCCCCAAAGTTGTCTGAGGCGCTACATCCCCATAACCCACTGTAGTTAAAGTAACAATTGCCCAATAAATACTCTTTGGAATACTCGTAAAGCCGTGCTCTGCACCCTCAACTATATACATTAATGAACCTAAAACAATTACTATAGTTACTATTGAGAAGATAAATATTGCGATCTTCCGACTGCTCGCCCTAAGAGCTCTTAGAAGGAAATTTGTCTCTCCCACATATTTTGCCAGCTTCAGCACTCGGAAGATTCTAAGCACTCTTAGTATTCTAATTGCTAGGAGAAATCTTGTTCCCGGAAGAAAGATATCCAGATATGTCGGGATAACTGTGAGAAAGTCTACTATTCCAAAAAAACTGCCTGCGTACTTAGCGGGACGCTTAACGCTGATTAATCTCAGTATGTATTCAACACTGAACAGAATCGTAAAAAACCATTCTAACGCATAAAGCAATCCTTCATGGTCTTCTCTAATCCAGGTTACGCTATCCAGCATCACTACGAGAACGCTCGCAAGAATGCTTATTATTAAGAATTCATCGAAGAGCTTTCCGAGCGGTGTATCAGCCTCGAAAATTATTTCGTAGAGTTTCTCTCTCCAGTTATTTGTGTTTTCACTTTGAGCCATGAGCAATCCTCCTCCTTCTATTTGATAGACAGAGATAATTATGCACTTTTTTAGAAGATTTGTGGAATAAATGAACGAAACTATCTCTCTATAAATACAAATATAATTTGCTAATAATCTGCCAACAACATTATGAATATGTGTTATGATTTATGAAAATGGACTTGTTTGACAGCTTGTAAAATAATTCCAACTAATAATGAATAGACATCTAGTAATAATATTTACTGCAATGGGAATTGGGGTGCTGCTACTGGCCATGGACATATCGGCTATGAATGTGGCGCTTTCAGGGATTGAGAAGCATTTCAACTCGGATCTTAGCACTATTGAGTGGGTAATTAACGGTTACTTGCTAGCGTTTTCTATGTTCATCGTAACTGGTGGCAGGCTTGCCGATATGTTTGGCAGGAAAAGATTATTTTTTATTGCACTGTTCATATTTTCAGGCGCCTCACTTCTGGGGGGACTGGCTCAAAGCGATACCTGGCTCATTTCCGCCCGTGTAATTCAGGGACTGGGGGCTGCAATTCTATGGCCGTGTATCATTGGAATAATTAATGCTTCTGTTAGTGACAAGAATAGAGGCATAGCAATGGGATTAATATTGGGTTCAGCTGGCCTTGGGCAATCAATAGGCCCAATCACGGGTGGAGCATTTACTGAGCTTCTGAGCTGGAGGTGGATACTCCTATTAAACGTGCCGCTTGGCTTAATAACAGCGGGACTTACTTATTATAGTGTAAAAATTAAAGACACCAAGATACTGGATGAAAAGATAGACTATGCAGGAATAGCAACCCTATCTCTTGGACTTGTCTCACTGATGTACGCTCTAAACCAGTCTCCTTTCTGGGGCTGGACCTCCCCTTATACTATAGTGCTATTAGCCTTGTCGGTAATATTAATTCTATCTTTCCTCGCAATTGAAAGGAGGGTTCCAAGTGCATTAGTACCTACAGATTTAATGAATGACATGGCATTTATGATTCCATGTTTTGTTATTGCGCTTTTGTCACCTGCCTTTTTTGGAGTGCTATTATACCTACCTCAATTTATGCAAAAATTCTTGGGATTCAGTTCATTAAAGTCAGGAATCGGCTTAGTGCCGTCTATGATTGTCTGGGCGCTGGTGTCTCCTTTTGCTGGGAAGCTCTATAATCACTATGGTCCTAGAATATTAAGCTGTACAGCTGGAATATTAATTGGGCTTGCGGCTTTTCTCTTCTCTTTATTACATGTTGAGTCTAACTACATGTCTTTAATACCGGGACAGATAATTTTGGGTATAGGATTGGGCATAGGATTCTCAACACTTACAACTGCCGCTATAGGCTCAGCAAATGAATCCAGATCGAGCCTCGCAGGCGGGTTGGTATATATGTTTCAAATTGGAGGTGGAGCACTCGGGCTTGCGATTTCGACAACAATCTTTACTGCTGATGGAAAAAGGAGTATAGGTGGGCTCTTAGATATTGCCGGAATCACTGCTAGCGAAGGACAAAAGAGTGCAATGGAGAACTTCGTTTCCGGGCTTGGATCAAAAAGCGATCTTCTTAAAGAATTCAGTCCTCAACTAAGTGATAAAATTATCTCCATTGTTCATGATTCATACTTATTTGGTTTACATGACGCTATGCTCTTTGTCTCGGCTATTGCTATAGTAGGTGGAGTAATTTCCCTCTTTTTTATTCGCAACCAAGATGTAAAAATTAATCAAAAAGCAACTCGCTGAGTGCTAAAATCAAAATCCTTATTTACATTAATCACGATTTATACTAGGCTGGTTTATATAGAACTTCTTAAGGAGGCGTTAACTATGGCTAGTCTGACAAAAGTAGAAGGGATCGGCAAAAGATATCAGAAACAGCTTCAAAAGGCTGAAATCGCAACAACTGAAGCCTTACTTAAAAACGGCGCTACAAGAAAAGGCCGCAACCAGATTGCTAAGGAATCGGGAATCTCGGTGAAACTCATATTAGAGTGGGTAAACCATGCTGACCTTTTCAGAATAAAAGGAGTCGGAGCACAGTATGCAGATCTCTTAGAAGCAAGCGGGGTCGATACGGTTGTAGAGCTTGGAAAAAGAGTTCCTGAAAACCTCTATGCAAAGATGGTGGAAGTAAACTCTAAGCAAAAGAAAAAGCTTGTCAGGCAATTACCTGCAATTAATCAGGTTAAAGCTTGGGTAAAACAGGCTAAGAAATTAAAGAGGGTTGTAAGCCACTAGCGCGTACTTACTCAATCTAAAAATTTAGCTCCTCCTCCTACACCCCACCTCATACTTCACATATTCATACTCAAACTCACACGTAGAAAAGTCTTAGCAAAAAGGCTTGAAGGGGAATAATTATATATTTCGAAATGAATATATAAGAGAGTTGATTTAAAATGGTGCCGAAGAAACCCGTATTTCGGTGAAGGTAATCTTAATCCATGGGTTTAGGCAGCATTACCGAGCGGGAATCGGACAAAACAGATCGAAGGCAATAGGGTGGACTTGGATTCAATGGTTGACAGCCGCTGGTTGAGAATCAAATTTAAATTCTGGCATATCCAAGCATCTTTTCTGGCATCTAACTCTGTCTTTAAATGCAGAACATTTCAGAACGTCATCATAAGCTCTATATGTAAAAATACTCGGCCGAAACTTCGCATCCACTATCATTTTCCTAAACGGACAGTAAAACGACTTCATCGCGGACCTATGGGACAAGCTATGACCTTCTATTAGTAAGTAAAAAGACACAGCAACTAGTGAAACAAAAGCAAGAATAAAAGCAAATGGAAGCAACAAAATACTTATTAAAACAAAAACACTCAGAACGATGACTGCTATAATTGAATTAACTATATTGAATTTGCTCATTATATTCACCTCCAATTAGGCTTAGTTAATTGTAATGTATTGCGGGCATTTTGTCAAGCTCCCCCGGTAATGTGCAAGGACATATGGCGGTTTTCCCTAGAATGGGGAAATGGCGATATATATGGCACAAACAATTAAAGAAGAGAGGTTGAGATGGGTATTACC
>SPCL01000067.1 GCA_004525335.1 Thermodesulfobacteriales bacterium | reverse complement strand
TGCCGGCGCATTAACTGAGAAACAGTTCTTATCCTACTTAGAACAAGTCGGTTTTTACGGCATAGAAGTGCTAAGCAAAACATACTGGAAATCAATAGAGAATATAGATTTTTGTTCAATTACACTCAGGGCTTATAAGTTCGAGAAGACAGCTGGATGTGTTTTCGTTGGTCAGCACGCTCTATACCACGGCCCCTTTAAGGTCATTATTGATGAAGAAGGCCATGTGTTTCCTAGAAACCAAGCAATAGAGGTATGCACTGATACTGCGCAAAAGCTTGCAGAAGTTCCATACAAAGGAATGTTTACAATATTAGAGCCGGGCCTGGATTCACAGGAAGTCTCCTGCTGCTCACCAAGCGCCACTAATGGTAATGACAATAGTTGCTGTTAATATAATTATTACAAAACAGTAACGGAGGCCATTATGGAGTATTATGATTCAAAGGATTTAAAACGCTTTAATGAAGTTGGGAATTTCAGCAAAGATTTAATGAAAAAGTTCTTTGATTATTACAATGCAGCAGTTGGTCAGGACGGGGCGCTGTCAAAAAGAGAAAAAGCACTTATAGCACTTGCGGTTTCCCATGTAAAACGATGTCCATACTGCATAGATTCATATACTACGCAGTGCCTTGAATCAGGAGCGGATCCTGAGCAAATGACTGAAGCTATTCATGTAGCGGCATCACTTGAAGCCGGGATTACATTAATTCATGGTGTTCAGATGCATAATTCTCTAAAAAGAAACGGAGCGCTCTGATTCTGCGTATATGTTATTAAGACGTGTTCTTTTGTCATAGTCTTAATAGTATAAAAGGAGTAACGATGTCACAAGTTACGGTTCTTAAACAACAAGACAACACGCAAGATAGAACTGACGAAGCAAAATACAACTTCTACAAAACTTTGTCTGATAAGCAAATTGATCTTGCAACGACAAAGATAGAAACACTTCAGATCAATATCACCAAGTTATGCAACCAAACGTGTCTTCATTGCCACGTAGACGCATCCCCCAAGAGAAAAGAACAGATGGATTTAGATTCCATCAATCAATGTCTTGAAATACTGGCTTCAAACGATTCTATTAAAAACCTTGATTTAACAGGAGGGGCTCCTGAATTAAACCCCCACTTTGACTATTTTGTTAGGGAAGCTAGGAAATTAAACAAACACGTAATGGTTAGACACAATCTTACAGTCACAATAGACGGCAACCCGGTGACTGGTGAAAGCAAAGAATATTTACCGGAATTTTATGCTGAAAACAGGGTTGAGGTCATATCTTCCCTACCCTACTATCAGCAATATTTCACAGACAAACAAAGAGGCAAAGGTGTCTTTGAAAAGAGTATTGAATCAACATTACTTCTTAACAATCAGGGATTTGGAAGAAAGGGAACAGGATTAGAGCTAAACTTTGTTTACAATCCTGTAGGAGCATTTTTACCCGCATCCCAAGAGAGCCTAGAGGCAGACTTTAAACGAGAACTATATAAAGAATATGAGATAGAATTTAATAAGCTTTTCGTAATCACAAATATGCCGATCAACAGATTCAAGCAGCAGCTAGAACGATTAGGAGCTTATGATGAATATATGACTAAACTAGTAAATGCTTTTAATACTACTGCAGCACAGGGAGCTATGTGCCGCTCTTTAATTAGCGTAAGCCACGACGGCAGGATATATGACTGCGATTTCAACCAAATGCTTGAGATGGATATTGTCATGGATCATGAGCCTATGACTATCTTTAATTTTGACTACAAGAAACTACTAAACCGGGAAATCATGTTTGGATCTCACTGTTACGGGTGCACTGCCGGTTCTGGTAGTAGCTGTGGCGGTTCTACAGCCTGATATATTTAGTATGTTTACTCCATAGCTATTATTCCAAATCATGACTAAGAAAACAAAAAAAAACGCACTGATAATATTCCTCAAATATCCCCAAGCAGGAAAAGTCAAAACTAGACTTGCAAAAGATGTTGGAGACTATGAAGCTGCAAGAATATATTCCAATATGGCATTGAATATAATTGATAGTGTAGTTGACCCCAAGAGTTATAATACGATCCTTTTCTATTATCCTCCTGAAAAGGAAAAGGAAATTAAAGACTGGGTTGGAGAAAAAGAAGTGCAATATTCACCTCAAGTAGGCAATACTTTGGGTGATAGAATTTCAAACGCATTTAAAGAAGTGTTTTCTAGCAGCGCTGATAAAACTGTAATAATAGGTACTGACTGCTTGGATATCACTTCAGAAAACATAAAAGAAGCCCTCTACCTACTTGATGAAACTGAAGTCGTCTTGGGTCCGGCAGAGGATGGGGGCTATTATCTTTTAGGTTTAAATAAATATAGACCCCAAATTTTTCAAGATATTGATTGGAGCACTGAGCACGTATTAGAACAAACGGTCTTGAGAATAGTGGAAAACAGCCTTAATTATTCACTATTAAAAACCTTAAAGGACATAGATACCGTAGATGATATAAACGACCAATTTTGGGATGTTTTAAAAAAAGCGCAGTGACATAAATGAATAGATGCTTATTATTGAGAGTAAACGCAGTTAATATATTATCGGAGATAAAATGAGAAATAGAACTTTATTATCAATAACCTTCTTAGCAATACTGGTCTTAATAACTTCCTGTGATCAAAAAACAGGGGCTACCAATGGTAATACAGAAAACCCAGCGGCTAAAAGCTTTACGCTAGAATCACTAGGTGGAAACGAAGAAATAGGTTTAGAAAACTTCAAAGGAAAGCCGATAGTTATAAATTTCTGGGCTACCTGGTGCGGTCCATGCAAACAGGAAATACCGTTTTTTGAAAAAACCTGGAAAGAATATAAAGATAAGGGTGTAGTCTTTATTGGCATTGATGTTATGGATGACAAGGAAAATGCAGTGGAGTTTATAGAAACGCTAGGCATTTCATATACCAATTTATATGATCCCTCTGGTAAAACTTCTAATGCTTACGGAGTCGTCGCACTTCCGGCAACTTTCTTCATTGATAAAAATGGTAATATAGCCGTCAAACATTACGGATCTTTTTTAGGCAGCGATGCCGAGAAAGCTTTTAAAAGTTACCTAGAGGACATTATTTAATGAACCCAACTGAAGTAGTTCACGTTAGCTGGCTTTTTGCATTCTTAGCCGGAGTTATATCATTTCTTTCACCCTGTGTACTTCCATTGATACCGGGATATGTATCTATGGTGTCAAAGATGTCCTTTGAAGAGCTAACCGATGGTCAGATGGAAGGTAAAACAACAAAGATCTTCTTCCCAAGCCTCCTTTTTGTACTCGGGTTCTCATTCGTTTTTGTCTCTCTTGGAGCAGGGGCCTCATTTGTAGGAACCTTTATTCAAGAAAACAAGGTCCTACTGCTTCAGATATCTGGAGTTATCATTATTCTCTTTGGTCTATTCACGATGGATATATTGAAAATCCCACAACTCTACAGAGAACGAAGGTTGAATCTGCCTGCGGGCAATCTAGGCTTGCTCGGCACTTTCCTTTTGGGAATTGCTTTTGGGTTTGGATGGACACCTTGCGTGGGCCCAATTTTGGCTTCAATACTTCTATATGCAAGCACTTCAGAGGGTGCGGGAAAAGGCGC
Source organism: Thermodesulfobacteriales bacterium (assembly GCA_004525335.1). Lineage (GTDB taxonomy): Bacteria > Desulfobacterota_D > UBA1144 > Nemesobacterales > UBA2774 > CR02bin9. Next base: position 6,929 of record SPCL01000067.1, on the reverse strand, counting down.
AGCGCTGTTATTCGTATATTCAATTGGGTTAGGGTTACCTTTCATATTGACCGGACTTGCTCTTTCCAAAGCATTAACTGCATTTGGGTGGATAAAACGCCACTACAATCTATACAAGATTATAGTAGGCGGCACATTGATAATCGTCGGACTTCTCATGCTTACAAACAATCTATTCTATTTAAACATTTATGGACAAAGGTTCCTCGACTTCTTAGGTTTAGACTTCTGGAAGACTTTTTAGCATATCTAACCTATTGAAATTTCATATCCAGAATTAACTAATTGAGCAAAACTTTTTAGATATTGTATTATTCTTGTATTAAAAATGACAAAACATACTATTTCAGCAAGTATATCAGAGGGTCGATTGACTGATAATAAAATTCATATCTGGAAGAGTGATACAAACTATCTGAAAGTGGATTTGGACTCTCTCTATAAAGATATTCTATCCCCTGATGAAAGAGGAAGAGCGGACAGACTCCGTTCAGAAAATGATCAAAGAAGGTTTATTGTATCAAGGGGACTTCTTAGGAAAAGTCTTAGCAATTATTTAAAGGCGCCCCCGTCTGAGATTGAGTTTAGTTATAATAAATATGGGAAACCCAGTATTAGATCCGAGCATAACCTAGAAAACATAAAATTTAATGTATCCCATTCCAAGAATCTTGTGGTTTATGCAATTACCCAAAACAGAGAAGTTGGAATTGATCTAGAATATATTAGGAAAGTAAATAAAGCCGATAAAATTGTTAAGAGGTTTTTTACCGAGGAAGAGGCTAAATTTTATGACTCTCAGCCAGAAGATAAGAAAGAATTGGCATTTTTCACTCTATGGACCAGAAAGGAAGCATATTCAAAAGCCAGAGGAATGGGGATTGGACTCCCGGGAAAAAAGTTTGATCTGAATTTAATTCAGAGAGCTCAAAGTAATATTACAAAGAATAATGAGTCCGACTGGTCTCTTATTGATATTGATATTGATCCGGGGTACTTTGCAGCCTTAGCCACAGAAGGAAGGGATTTGGAGATTTGTCACTATAATATTGATACAAGTCTCTGACATAAAAGCAGCTTAACACCATAAGCACTTCCGGTTACAATTACCGATTCTAAAATAATAAGTTTTTAGTATCTAAGTGACTGTAAATATTTAGATTGACTACTGGTCATATAATTTTATACTAGTTGCTTATATTTTTTGACAGAAGTTGAACTAGATTCATCTAATTAACACAGAAGTGGTTGCAGAGGCTCTCCCATAGACTGTGATTGTAGTGTGAGAAACTAATACGATATAAATTCAATATAAATTCGAATCCAATTTGAATTATATAACAACGGAGGATTCTAAGTAAAATGTCGAACCCGGCTGATAAAGACAAGGATATGAAACAAGCCGCTCTTGAGTACCACCGCAGTGGTCAGAAAGGGAAAATTGAGGTAGTGCCGACTAAGCCCTGCTTAACCCAGTGGGATCTATCTCTCGCCTATTCTCCAGGTGTGGCCGAGCCTTGTCTAGAAATACATAAGAATCCCAATGATGTATACGAATACACAAACAAGGGAAACCTTGTAGGTATTGTATCAAACGGTACCGCTGTACTCGGTCTTGGTAATATTGGCGCCCTGGCATCAAAACCGGTCATGGAAGGAAAGAGCGTACTTTTCAAGAGATTTGCGGGTATTGACGCATTTGATATCGAAATTAGCGCTACCGATCCTGATGAAATAATTAAAACTGTTAAATATCTAGAGCCTACTTTTGGTGGTATAAACCTTGAAGATATCAAGGCACCTGAATGTTTTTACATCGAAGAGGAATTAAAAAAACAGACTGACATACCGATATTCCACGATGACCAGCATGGTACAGCAATTATTTCTGGTGCCGGATTACTAAATGCTTGCGAGATCGTAGGCAAAGACATGGGCGATCTTAAAATAGTTTTTAATGGTGCTGGGGCTTCCGCTATAGCTTGCGCCGAGTTTTTCATCACACTTGGAGCAAAAAGAGACAATATTATTATGTGTGACAGTAGAGGGGTTATTTATAAAGGTAGAGCGGAAAACATGAACTCTCAAAAAGAAAGATTTGCAGTTCATACAAGCGATCGAAAACTAGCAGATGCCATGAAGGGTGCAGATGTATTTGCAGGCTTATCATCAGGCGGAGCTGTTAATCAAGACATGGTTAAGTCAATGAACGATAAGCCTATTATTTTCGCAATGGCTAATCCCGACCCTGAAATTTCTTATCCCGACGCCGTATCAGCTAGAAATGATGTTATTATGGCTACCGGAAGATCGGATTATCCTAACCAGGTTAACAATGTTCTGGGTTTCCCCTTCATATTTAGGGGCGCGCTTGATGTAAGAGCAAGAGCTATTAACGAAGAGATGAAAGTAGCTGCGGCTTATTCACTAGCCAATCTGGCCAAACAAGGCGCTGATGAAACTGTTGCTAAAGCATATGGTGAGAAAAGTTTTGAGTTTGGTCCTGAATATATAGTTCCAAAGCCATTTGATCCTCGAGTGTTAGTTTGGGAGTCTGTGGCTGTTGCAGAGGCTGCTATGAAAACAGGGGTTTCCCGAATTGAAATTGATATCGATGAGTATAGAGACAAGTTAGAGAGAAAAGTACAAGAGAAATTAAAAAGATGGAGCATTAAATAGTCTTTCTTAACCGGCGATAAGAGCTTTGACATTAACAAGCCCAGAGCAAATTAAGAACAAGAAACTCCGCACAGCCTTACTATCGATAACTGTAGCAATAGCACTAATAATAATCAAATTAGTGTTTGGGGTTATAACCAATTCCGTCAGTATACTCGCTTCCGCAGTTGATTCATTCCTCGATCTTTCAGCATCATCTGTAAATTACTTTTCAATCAGAAAATCTGAAAAACCAGCTGACCATGACCATCGGTTTGGACACGGGAAGGCAGAGGGACTTGCAGGCTTATTCCAGTGTTTTGTTATAGGCGTTTCCTCAATCTATCTAATCTATTTATCTGTTTGGAGACTTCTAAACGGCGGCAACTTACAGGCGCTCGATTTAGGTATTATAGTCATAGTATTCTCAATCATAGTAAGCTTACTCCTAGCTAGATATATTAGAAGAATAGCAAAAGAAACTGAGAGTATAGTACTCAACGCCGATAGCCTTCACTACCAGTTCGATGTCTATACAAATATTGGCATTGTTATAGCTTTAACAATAATAAAATTCACAGATCTGAACCTCATAGACCCAATCATTTCAATAGTAATAGCCGTGTTAATCATATGGTCAGCTAAAGACATAGTTATGCAATCACTAAACATTCTTATGGATAAGGAACTACCGGAAGAGGTAGTTGCAGAAATTGAAGAGATAATTACAAATCATAACCCTGAGGTCAGAAGTTTTCATAAGTTAAGGACTAGAAATGCGGGATCAGTAAAATTTATTGAATTTCATGTGGTGATGAACTATAAGCTAACATTTGTTAAGTCACACGAGCTTGCAGAAGACATAATTAAAGAAATAGAGGCAGTAATACCAAACTCTGAAGTAACTGTCCATGTAGACCCTGATAAACACCCGGATTACTCATAATCCTAATTTCCTAACTACAAAATTCTTATTGATTTCGCCAATTCCATAGTAAATAATCTAATTAGCGGATTGAGAGTAAAATAATTGAAACCTATATTTAGAATTATTAGTTTATATATACAAAAGCAGCATTAGGGAGAGATAATCATGAAAACATTTATTATTCCGGCTTTTGTTATTCTAAGTTTTGTAGTAGCTGCTCCTTTAAGCAGCTCCGCACAGCAATACAACAACGGCGGTGGACATGGCAATAATTATGGTGGTCATAGCAATAACTACAGCGGTCAGCAGGGTTACAAAGCTCAAAGCGGGAACTACGGCAATAACTACAAGGGCCAAGGTAAAAATCGTGGTGGGTATGGCAATAATTACAAAGCCCAAGGCAAAAGTTATGGTGGCTATGGAAATAATTACAAGCATGGCTACAACAATAATGGTTATAATCATGGCGACAACCACTACAATAATAGAGGATACTACAAACCTTACCGACGCGGGTATGGATACTACAGACCATACAGACCGTACGCTTACGGGTATGGGTACAGACCATATGCTTATTACCCACAGCCCTACTATCCATATGTACCTTTTGCAATTAATTTAGGATTCATATTCCACTAAGCTTGAAGTAATTCGAAATAGAGGAGGGATTTACACATTTGAGAAATTCATTCTCAGTGTGTAGATCCCTTTTTAATATAGGTTGTTTTAGTAATATCCTCTGGGTAATATTTCAAGCTCTTCATAATTAAATCTAGTCTTAATAAAGGGATATTATAATATTATGATCAAAGCTGTAATTTTCGATATGGACGGTGTTATGATCGACAGTGAACCGCTATGGGAGAAAACCGAGCACATCCTACTTGCCAGAAGGGATAAACAATATACTCCGGACTATAGAGACCAAATTGTTGGGCTCAATCAAAATGATTCAGGCAAATTACTAATTGACACATTTAAGCTCAATGAAAAGATTGAAGATGTCATATCTGAAAGAGTCGAGATATTAACTGAAATATACAAAGAAGAACTAGAAGTTGTAGCTGAGTTGATACCACTATTAAACCTACTTCGAGAACACAATTTTAAACTTGCAGTAGCTTCAAGCTCACCCATGAGAGTGATTAATTTTGTCCTAGATATGCTCTCTCTCCATGAGTACTTTCCTATAGTTGTTTCTGGAGAGTGTACTGAAGACGGCAAACCACACCCCGCAATTTATCTCCATACGGCTGACAGGTTAGAAGTTAAGCCGTCTGAGTGTGTAGCGATTGAAGATTCTATAAACGGGGTCAGATCCGCCAAAGCAGCCGGTATGTACTGTATCGCAGTTCCAGACAAAAGATTAAGCCAAGAAGAATTTCAGAATGCTGACTTAATAGTTCCAAGCCTAGATAAAATCAGCCCCGACTTAATCAATTTTTTTGATTAGCCCTAGTCTGAAAAAGCCAAATAACCCTGTACTATAAGACCAAGTAGAGGGAATACATAAAGGATCCCTAACCAACTTTGTCAGCTATTTTGCACATCAAGTAAAGATTAACTATAGGAATCCATGCATACCACGAATTCTCAGTATTGGTTTTATTGGCAATAATCATTAGTGTGTAAGCAAAATAAATGTAAATAAGTATGTACAGTATTAACATACCTACGGCAGAACTATCATCCATAATGTTGCCCTCCTATAAGGAAACTGAGTGAGATGAAAACATTATCTCATTTTTATTATATTTCTGTCAAGAAAGAATCTACAATCTGCCCTTCACCGGCGGTGCCATAAATTCAGGTCCAACCGGATCTGAAATAGTCTCATTGAGAATATTATCTATCTCTTTAAAAGCGCTCTCATCCAAAGACCACCCGAATATGTCATCAAGTGGTTCTAGCTGAGAAGGTCGGCGTGCTCCCCAGAGAGCTATATCTGATTCGGTCTTGTCTAGAACCCACCTGAGCGCTAAATGTATTACCCGTTTGTTATAATTTTCTTGGGCGAATTCGTCTAATTTCTGGACTGCATTCAAATACTGCTCAAAGCGCGGCTTCTTGAATTTTGGGTCGACTTTTCTTATATCATCCCCTTCAAAAGTTGTTTGAGAATTCATCCTTCCGCTTAAGAGTCCCCGGCAAATTCCACCATACAAAAGCATAGTAATATCATGCTCTTTACAGTAAGGCATAATATCATCTTCCATACCACGCTCAAATAAGTTATAAGGGGGTTGAGAAGTATGAAGCGGAGCTATTTTACGAAAAATATCCATGTGCTCAATTGTATAGTTGCTGACACCAATGGCTTTAATTTTACCGCTGTTATAAATCTCCTGCATAGCTTCTGCCGCCTCTTCAAACGGGGCCTCAAAATCAGGCCAGTGGATCTGATATATATCTATGTAATCAGTTTGCAAACGTTCCAAGGAATCGTCAACTTCTTTGAAAATTCGCTCTTTTGTTGAATTTCTATATACCTTGCCTGAAGTCCAGTCAAGCCCTGCTTTTGTAGCAATTACGATCTTATCCCTACCACCATATTCTGATACTGCTTTACCAACTATCTCTTCTGATCTGCCAAATCCATAGATAGCTGCAGTATCTATCAAAGTAATCCCTTTATCCAGCGCAGCATGAATGGTATCAATCGACTCTCTTTCTTCACTCCCACCCCAAAGCCATCCCCCGATTGCCCATGCTCCCAGTCCTATTCGAGACGACTCAACATCAGTCCCTTTTATCTTTACAAATTCCATAATGTTCTCCTTAACTATAATTCTTGATTAAGACTTTCTTCTATTAAATTTTTTAGAAGTTTCCTCACTTCTCGGTACGAAGGCAAGTTGAGTCTTGCTTTTGCTGTCCAATACATCGCAGCTTTCAAATATCGGATTAGATATTACCAATGAAGAACAGCAAACCCGTGGCATCTTTGGTGTACGATATTTGTTACCGCTACTAATAGACAGCACAGTACGTATAGACACAGATGCAGACCTTAGGATTATACTAGACAGGGAAGTTCAGCCGACAGAGCGACTAAGTGCTTTCGGGGAGATCCAATATGATATGGAGAGCAAGTGGGAGTGGAAAGCCGGGAGCGCTATCGGGAGCGCTATAATGATAAATAAATGGTTCTCTCTTGTTGGACAGCATTATTCTGAGTTTGGGGGGCGGGGGTGGAATAAAAATTAGTTTATAAAACTCCAATATTCTCTAATTATCTGATAGTATAGTTGTAAGTTTGAGTTCCAATAAACTTATTGCAATATAATTCAGCACATTTCTAATAACTTAAGGGGCTGTCCTAGATAACAGAGAAAGGTTA
>SPCL01000304.1 GCA_004525335.1 Thermodesulfobacteriales bacterium | reverse complement strand
AACTGTATACTGCTTAGGAACAATAGTTGATTTATAACCGGAATCCCTTACTGTTTTGGCTGTAATTGGCCCAATACTGGCAAATAGAGGCCGATTCTTTTTCTGTTTAAAATTTGGCATTAAATCAAAGAAATTTCTAGCTGTAGATGAGCTGGTAAAGGTTATCATATCAATTTTATCTTCACCAAGAAGCTTAATAATGTTTTTTGTCTTAGCTTTGCCGGGTTGTTTAGTGATATACGCGGTAACAACATCGACCTTAGCCCCCATTTTAACTAAACTTTCCGGCAAGATATCTCTGGCAACTTTGGCTCTAGGAATAAGGATTTTGCAATCTCTGATTTCTTTCTTCTTAAATATGCGGATGAGGCCCTCAGCCTTAAAATCATTAGGCACTATATCTACCTTGATACCCATGTTCTCAATTTCTTGGGCAGTAACCTCACCTATAGCAGCTATCTTTGCTCGATGGAGCTCCCTTACATCTTTATCTAGCTTCTTTAACCTTTCAAAGAAGGACTTGACCCCATTTACACTGGTAAAAACTATCCAATTGTATTGCTCTATACTGTTTATCGCTTTATCTAGGGCTTTATAACTACCGGGGGGAGCGATTTCTATAGTTGGAAAGGCTATTACGTAGGCACCCTGTTCTTCAAGAAGCTTAACAAATTCATGCGCCTGGCTCTTAGGTCTTGTTACAATGACTGTTTTACCAAATAGCGGCTTAGATTCATACCAATTTATTACCTCTCTTAACTTAACAACTTCCCCAACCACAACTATGCCGGGAGAAGTTATTTCTTTATGTTCTTTTACTAAATCTGAGATATTTTCAATAGTCCCGGTCAATGTTCTTTGCTGGGGGTAGGTACCCCAGGTTATTATAGCAACAGGTGTTTTAGGACTTTTCCCTGCTTTTAATAGCTCTGTCATATTTTCTTTCAGTTTGTTAACGCCCATCAAGAAAACGACTGTACCTATTTGAGAAAGCGCATCCCAGGGAATATTGGGCTTTTCCTTCGAGGGATCCTCATGACCTGTAACAACCGCAAATGAAGAAGTGAAATCTCTATGTGTCAGGGATATGCCGCCATATGCGGGAACTGCGGATACAGAGCTAACCCCGGGGACTATTTCAAAAGGGATTTGTTTTGCTTGAAGAGCTTCGGCCTCCTCACCACCCCTGCCAAAAGTAAATGGATCACCACCTTTAAGCCTTGCCACAATATTTCCACTTTTCGCTTTTCTGACAAGAAGACTATTAATGCTGCCCTGAGTCATCTCCTTTTGCCCTGCTTTTTTGCCAACATAGAGAATCTCAGCGCTGTCTTTTGCATATTCGAGGAGATCGGCGTTTACAAGATAGTCGTAAACAATTACGTCAGCTTTCTGAAGAAGCTCTTTTCCCTTGATAGTGAGTAAGCCTCTATCCCCTGGCCCAGCTCCAATTAGATATACGATTCCTGTTTTGCTCATGACTTATTCTAGAAGAAAACCGAAGCCGGCAATAATTGTCAAGCAGAACATCATTTATTGGAGACTTCTTATAACATGGTATTATAATCTCGGTATTATAGTTAAGGCTATTTGGAACTAAAAAATGTTTATGAGAAATATTGAGAAAGGGGGTCCGGGCTAATGTTAGTTAAAGATTATATGACACTAAATCCTAGAACTGTAAATCCTGAAGATAGCGCACAAGAAATTGTGGAAAAGATGAAGACCCTAAATTACAGACAATTCCCTGTAGTGGAGGATGGGAAGCTAGTAGGAATTATTACTGAAACTGACTTGGCCGATGCACTAATAAGGGATAAGGATGTATCCATCAAAGACGTTATGGTCACTGAACCTTTAACTCTAATGGAGAACGCATCTATCGAAAACGCCTCGGACATAATAAGGATTAAGAATTTCAACTCTCTCCCCGTTGTTTCTGAAACTAACGAACTCTTGGGCCTTCTAACAGTAACCGATATTTTAGATGCTCTTCGAACCACGTTT
>SPCL01000176.1 GCA_004525335.1 Thermodesulfobacteriales bacterium | reverse complement strand
ACAGTCCGGGAGTTCTCCCCTATGAGCATCATTACTACCCCTGTAACTGCTTCACCTTCCCCATCCCGTGTGACAGCGCCTTGTCTCACCATTGGGGCAAAAGCAACTTCAGCCACGTCCCGGATGAAAATAGGTGTACCTTCATTACGCGTAGCGACCACTATATTGCCTATGTCTTCTAATCCACGGACTAGGCCCTCACCTCGTATTAAATACTGCTCCTGGTTACGCTCTATGTATGCTCCGCCCGAGTTGGAATTGTTACTCCCAAGTGCCTGAAACACCTGATCAATGGACAGATCATAAGACACAAGTTTGTCGGCAATAAGTTGAACCTCATAAGTTTTAAGCTCTCCTCCATAAGTATTGACTTCCACAATTCCTGGCACTGACTTTAATTTAAATGCGATATCCCACTCAAGAATAGAGCGGAGCTCCATAAGAGAATAACCTTCGCCCTTGACCTCAAACTGATATATCTCACCAAGTCCTGTAGATATAGGGCCCATCTCAGGGGTCCCGAATCCCTCGGGGATCATTTCACGAGCCTGGGGAAGCCGCTCCATAACTAGACGACGCGCAAAGTAGATATCAACATCTTCTTCGAAAGTTACGGTCACTGCCGATAGGCCGAACCGTGAGACTGAGCGTATGCCTTCTATGCCCGGCAATCCGGACATAGCTGTCTCTACAGGAAAAGTAATGAAGCGTTCCACTTCAACAGGACCTAATCCGGGGGAATTAGTCAGAATTTGTACTTGATTAGGCGTAACATCAGGCACAGCGTCGATAGGTAGTGTCAATATCGACCGTATGCCAAACCCGGCTATGACTAGAGCAATAATTATGATAAGAAATCTGTTAGCGAGTGAAAATTCCAATATTCGGTTTAACATTTATAAATACTCCTCGTTATTTAGTGTGCATGTCCTTCGCCAAGTTCTTCTTTCAGAAGGGCTGATTTCAGATAGAACCCGCCTTCAGTTACAACTACGTCACCGGGACTTAGTCCTTTAAGCACTTGGACGTAATCGCCTGAATGCTGACCAAGAGAGACACCCCTCATTTCAAAACTGTCTTCACCTTCTTGCACGAATACAGCGCTCTTACCTTCAATTTGCTGAATAGCTGTGCCAGGTACTACAATCACCTCTTCATTGTCGGATGATGGAATTGATATAATTGCGGTTGCGAACATCCCGGGTTTTAGCTTTCCATCCATGTTCAATATCTCGACTCTTGCTTTAGTTGCCCTTGTCGACTCGTCCAGAATGTCGCTAACGTAAGTTATTTTTCCTTCAAAATTTTCATCGGGATATGCGTTCACTTTTATATCTACGGTCTTTCCAACCTCTACCCATCTCAGGTCTTTCTCGTAAATGTCTAGCTGAATCCATAAATGTGAAAGATCGGCAATCGTATAGGGTTTGTCCTCGGGTTTGATGAATTCGCCCAGCACAATATGCTGCTCGACCACTGTGCCTGTGAAAGGAGCGATCAGTGGGAAAATAGATGCAGGATGATCGGTCTCTCCCCATTTAAGAGACTTAATTTCCTCATCGCTTAGACCAAGCAGTCTGAGCGTTTCAAGCGCTGTATTAAGAGCGGATTCAGAGCGGATAAATTCTGCTTTTGCGTAGAGGTATTCTTTTTCGGATGTTATTTGTTTCTTGAATAGCCGATTCTCTCTTGAGTAGTTTGCACGAGCCACTTCAAGATTTGCTTTGGATTCAAGATATTCGGCTTTAGTCTGTCCAAGCTCTATACTATCCAGTTCTGCAAGGACCTGACCCTGTTGAACACTGTCTCCAAGAAAAGCTTTTACATCAACTACTCTCCCTGATATTCGAGGGCTAACATGCGCTATTCTGGTCCTATTAGGCTCTATAACAGCTGTAGTTTTTATCTCACTGCTTAAAGGTTTCCGTTCTACAACAGAGGTTTTAAGATTTAATGTCGTAAGGGCTTCTTGTGAAAGTTTTATATGATCTTGTGTTTCTGAATGCTCATCTGTATGTTCGTCCTCAGGCTTAGTAATTTCTCCCTCTGAGCTACAGCTTATTAGAGCGACCCCAGTCCAAAATATTGATATTAAAATTATCAATTGGAGTGATCTCTTTTTCATTTTGTTTCTCCTGTTTTATCGCTGCTTCTTAATGCAGATTTATTGTTTGAATAGTTTTCTATATCTACTAACGGAGTGCCGATAAGCCTCTCAACATTAGCGCGTGAGCTGTGGTATGAAAGTAAGGCATCAATATACTGAAGCTTTGTATCAAAGACTGCCTTTTGAGCAACCAGAACATTTAGCAAAGGAAATTCACCCTCTCGGTAACCCTCAAAAATTAATTCATATGCGCTTTCAGCTTCAGGCAAAACTATGTCCTCTAATAACATCACTTCTTCGTAAGAAGCAGATAGAGTCTCGAAAGCTCCTGCCAGAGCAGTGTTGACGACTGCCTCCGCATTCTGTTGTTCTTCAACTGCCTTTTTTAATCTGCGTCTGGCTTCTGAAATTGCGCCCTGGTTCCGGTTTAAGATCGGTATTGGGATAGATAGTCCTACGACAAATGCATTATCATTTCTTTCACTTATATGCCGGTAACCACCGCTAACAAAGGGATCAGGGATAGCGTTGGCCTGTTCGAACTTTATCGTTGCCTCTCTTTGTTCTATTTCTGTAGACCACCGGGCGATTTCAGGATTTTTTAAAAGCAAAGCCTGTAAATCCTCAAATGAGGGAACAGGAGAAATAGAATAGAGATTGCCTATTACCGCTTCATATTGAGGCTCCAGGCCATTCCATGTAGAGGCAAGAATTCTTTTAGAGGCTTCAAGCTCGCGTCTGATTCGCTCTAGTTTTATTTTGGTGCTGGACAATGCCACTTGAGACATCTTTTCCTGTATTGGGGATATCTCTCCAGCTTGTGCCCGCTCAGACACTGTGGTGTGAACTCTTTCAGCCAGATCAACCAGCTCGAGCTCAAGTGTGTAGCGCTCCTGTGACGCGAGTACATTCAAAAAATATAGTGCAGTTTTTGTCAGCACGTTGAGTCTAACTGTCTCATAGTCCCATTCGGCAAGGTCGGTATTAAGGTTTTCGATCTTTTTTTTCTTTGAGAGCTTTCCACCCAAAGGTATCAACTGACTTAATAGGATTGTGGTCTCTGTTCCATCAAAGCCTTCTACTGAGCCAGTGCCTCCAAAGTCCTCAAGCTCAAAGCTTATTTCAGGGTTAGGCGGGAGACCTGCTTGCAGGGTTTGGGCCTCCCGAGCACGGACTTCCCATGAAAATGCTCTCAGCTGTGGATTTCTAATGAGTGATAGAGCAAGGGCTTGACTAAGTGTTATTACACCTGTCGGCTCATCGTAATCCTGAGGAGTTGTAAATTCTTTATCCTCATTTTCCGAATGAAATGACTTAAAATCTTTGCCCAGTGCCCGGGGTTTTATATTTACCCCCTCTTCTGCAAAACTGCTGAAACTTATAATTGTTAATAAACAAAATATTCCCAGAATTCTCACGTACATTGGAGTTCTCCCAAAAAAGTTCAGATAAAAAATGCGGAGTTGTACTGATTGAAATATGCAATTATCCCTAAACTACTCTAGTAGCTAGGTAAATACGCATAGTGTCTGGAAATATTTAACAGGTAATTACGGTTGTATGGAGTGAATCTAACAAACTTCTATTGGGCCGCAGTTCTTGAACTACTAAGTTTATACTTGAAGTCTCAAGAAACATCCGAGATGTGAACTGATATACAGCGAGTTGATGTATATTAATTTCTAGGGTCAAGTCGTTTGAAGATATTAATTTGTTTTCGGAGTTGATATCTGAGATTGGTATATCGATACAACTTCCGCAGTGTTGGTTGTTAGAACTATTCAAAGTTTCGAGGAACAAATCAGAATTATTCTGAGATGCAAATTTGGAATTGACCTCGTTGCATAGACCCTCTGAGTAGCTTTCCAGAGCTGTGTGACCATCAAACCCAATACACAATGCAACACCTGGCAAAGATATTT